>CAZHVC010000025.1:0-10382 GCA_964535765.1 uncultured Ignavibacteria bacterium
AGCCGATCGGCGACGTATTCAGGGCGATTGGCGTCTCACCGTGAATCGGCCGCGGGCTGTACTGGACCACCGAGGCCGAATAGAGCAAGTCGCATTGACCGACGTTGTCCAGAGTGGTGCTGGCGGTGTCGGCTCCGCCGACGTCCGCGCTGCCGCTCAACGACGTCGAGGCGACTTGGATGTCGGTGGACTGGCCCAGATTGGCGTTGACGTAGGCGCGGATCACATTGTCGCCTGCGATCGAGCCGCTATAAAGCTGCCAGATACCGTCTTGGCGCACCCACTTAGCCAGCGGATAGTTGGTTGCGGTGTCAAGGCATACGCCCTCCGGCTTCAAGGTATCGATGAAGTTCCAGGCTGCCCAGAACGTGCCGCAACTGACATCGATCGTCGTATCGCAGGCGATGTTCCAGATCAGCGGTCCATGATCCGGAGGCACACGCTTAACTGAATAAACCGGCGGCTCATCGGGAACGCCGTTGGCATCGGTATCGAAATAGATATAGAGCTGGACGGTATCCCTATTGGCATCAGGCCAGGTCGGGAAGTTGTCGAGGTTCGTGAACTGATAAGTAATGGCGCTGATTGTAGCGCTGCCGTAGGGTACGTTGAAAGCACTTGCAATCAGGTTGTTCGGGCTATAGAAGCGCCAGGCATTGACGATGTGGCCGTCGTCATAAACGACATTGTAGTTGGAAGCCGGCTGAGAGGTAAAATCAGCCCGCAAAGTGTCGTTGGTCGGATCGATGTCAGTGCCGAGTTGCGTGACCAGTGTAAGAGTGTAGCTGCTGCAGGCATACCCGATCGCCCATCCCGGGAACGTATCCACGACAGTGGCGCCCGGAGGCAAAGCGGTTATTGTCTGCGTATTTGAATAACCGCGATTGTCGGTCGCCTGAACGTTGAATGTCTCGGTGTTGATGCCTACGTTTTTAAACGTGGCGATAATGTCGTATGTCTGCCCCTGAGAGATGGTCGTGGGCGAATCAAGAGATACCACCTTTACGTCGTGCGAAGGAATAGAGGGATAGAACTTGATCGCCAGCCCTTCATACGGCAGGTTCAACTGCGGTGCGCCGTTGTAGTAGTATCCCAGACCGATTGTCCTGGTCGAATCCTGGATACCGACAGTGATGTCGGTTTGCTTGGGACCGGTGGCCGGTCCGTATTGCATGACGATCGAACTATCATCGGCATCGAAAATGACCTGGAAATCACCCGGATTATACGGCGAGGAGTAGAATGACCAATCGTAGTAGGAGACGATGAAACGGTTATTGGCTGCATCATATTTGTAATAGACATAGCCGGTATCCGCCGTAGTCTCGCCATCGAGGTCGTCCCAGTTCAAGAATATACCCTCAGCCGGACCCGATGTTGAGGGCGGCAGGTAATTCGTAAGGTAATTGCTGGTTTGGGCGGTGAACGACAACCAGCCGTTGGTGCCGATCACTATCGAGTCTTCCATGGATCCATAGAAGTAGAAACCTCCGGTGAATCCCATGTAAATCGGATTGGTCCGCCCATCGTCGGTCGTGCCGTTCGGCCAAGTGATAATTCGCGTCCAGCCGCCGTCGGTCGTGTCGATCCAGGAATAGGTAGGACCGCCGCCGACGGTGTTGTCGATCCATCTGTAATGGCCATCATCCGGTCCGCCGGTGCCGTAATGGGAATCGACGGTGAAGGAGGAACCTTTACTGTTGTTCGTCAATATCGAGTCGGTGATTATGGCCACCCAGGCCGAGCAGGTATAGGCGCCATTGACGGTGATCGTTCCGGGATCGAAATCGACGGTATCGATCGCCAGGCTGGCGATGGAAGCGATCGTCTGAGTGTCGGAATAGACTAAGGTCCCGCCCGAGTTATAGATATCGAAATGAACCGGGACGTTGGTTTCGCTGGATAATCCGTTGTTGCCGAATACGGCCCGTGGAGTAAACGGCAATCCGTTGGCGACCAACCCCGATGGATTCAGGATCGAATTCGCCGACATGTCGTGATTCGGCAGATACAGAGAACAGTTCGTGAAGGTGAAATCGTCAATGTACCAACCGGGGTTGTCGATGCTGGAGTTCGAATAATATTCGAATCGGAAAGGTACGATTCCAGAATAGGCCGACAGGTCAACCGAATAATATTGCCAGGTTGTATCAACGCCATACCATGAAGCCAGAAGCACCCAGCCGGTTCCCGGATCGATCTTGATATTCAGGCTATCGTAGGTCGAACCGGATGCTTTGCGCCAATGGTAAAATCCAAATGCCGCGTTCGGATCGAGGTCGAGATAGAAATCGAGCCATGACCGAATGCCGCCCAACGGATACCCGGTGGTCCTGTTGCCGTCAAGAATCGTCGCCCAGCATCTCACACCGGAATTGGTGCCGCTCGGGCCGAAAGTGGGAATACCCCATTCCCAATCGCCGGTCATATCGCCCCAGCTGCCGGTCGCAGTAAGACCGCCGCTGCTGGATTCGAAATCGAGCAGATCGTCGAATACATTCAACGTTTTCGCTTTCCAATCGTTGCCGGGCGTGACGTCACCGGTTATGGCAACCAGTGTTGTGCAATAGTAGGTGCCGCTGGCCGCCAAAAACGTCGAATCGAAATCGACCGTATCGACTTCAAGGGGAGCTATGCTGGCGATCAACTTGGTGCTGTTGAACACCTGAATGCCGCCGCTGTCATAGATTCTGAAATGTACCGGAACGTTGGTTTCGGTCGTGTTCCCGAAATTGGTGAATGATGCACGCGGCGTGAAGTAAGTGTTCGTTTCCACAGCGCCGCCGGGGCTGATCAGCTTGGTGGCGGCCATATCATGGCTCGGCGGATTATACGAGAACGTGATTGCCAAACCGGGTAAGGCGAGATTTCCGGCAGGCGTGCCGTTGTAGAAATACTGCAGGCCGATCGTGCCGCCGGAGTTCTCGATACCGATCGTGTGCCCGGTCGGAATGCTCGGCCCGACTGAGCGGTATTGATACTTGATCTTCTCGTCGCCGGTGATAATCAACTGAGCGTCGAAACGATTGGCCGAATCGGCGGAAGCATACCACTTGAAGTTGAGATAGCTGATTATGAATGTGTCAACGTTGTTGGTGTAATAGTAGATGTTGGCATCGGGACCCTGCATGAGGTCATCCCAAAGCATGGCCAACGTATTGTTCGGCAAGCCGGTCGCCGGCAGAGCCGAGTTCGTCAAATATCCGCTGGTTATGCTGTCGAAACTGGCGAATCCGTTTTCGCTCACCGAAATTCTGTCGTAGGCGTTGCCGTAGTAGCTGAAGTTGAAGCCGATTCCCAATCTGGTGAAGCGATCATCTCCGGTGCCCGGGAAAGTTATCGGAGTTCCGATTCCGCTGATATCGATCCAGTTGTGTGCTGGACCAAGCCCTAAGTTATCCTCCCAGATATAATATCCGGCATCGGGGCCGCCGCTTGGAGTGTGCGGTAAGGTGATCAGTGTGCTCGTGACAGTGTCGTTGGAAAGATCCTGATCGGTTCCGAGAGCCGTGAAAGTGCGCAGACGATATTCGCCGGCACTAATTATATTCCAGTTGGCGAAGTCTATATCACGATACTCAAGACTGGTCAACCCGGAGACAGTCTGGCCGTTAGTATAAACGTTGGTCGGCGTCAGTTCCTCATAAACCTGGACCTTATCCAGATACATGCAGTACAGGGCGTTATGACCTTTATATTTGAATGCGATCTTGACGTTCGATTGGCCGACTGCCCACGAACTTATGTTGTAGGTCGGAATGGCCGGCGTTGATAATGATCCGTAATCCGCACCCGTATAAAGCGCGATGACATGGGTGGTCGCCCAATCATCCGTGGTTCCCAATACCCAGCCCGAGTCGGTCAAGTCCGAAGTGTAGTCATCATAGTATATCCGCATGGTGAGCTGGACATTGCTTGCCGAGGCGCAGTTGATGGCCGGTGATATCAACCATTCATTCTGATATTCGGTCGGCGAGTAATAGACTCTGGCGATCGTATCGCCCCAGCTTGAATGGTAGTAAGCGTGCCAGTCGTTGTTGTCCCAGGTTCCGGGTACGCTGCCGCTGTCGATAATCGACCAACTTCCCAAAACGTTCTGCGGCGGGCTTGCCCCATTCCACAATTGCGGGTCGCTGAACTCCTCATAGAACAGGACGTTCTTGTTGACCATTTCAACTTTGAACGAATCCTGGAACGTCTCGGTATTGGTCCCGAAATTGGCAACCTGCGCCTTGACGGGGGCGCTGTAACCGGTAACACCGTAGCGCGGCGACTTGATGGAACGCGTGGTTACATCATGGGCCAACAGGATGTTCTCATCGACCTTGACATCGTCCACATGCCAGTAATCGAAACTGGCAGGTCCGTTGACGAAATTGATTCCTATCCTGATGGTTTGTCCGGAGCGGTGCGAAATGTCGAATCTGAAAATAGTCTTGCTCGATGAAGATCCGGTGGTGGCGGTCAGATTTTGGAGTGTATCGACCCAGGTCGCACCGCCGTTCGTGGAAATGAGCAAATAGCCATGGTCGGTGTTCTCCCACGGCACGCCGCTGGTGGAATGATAATAGTATTGAGCGAGACTCAAGGTGCAAACCGCACCGGAAGAAAGCGATATGGCCGGAGAAATAAGCCATTCGTTCTGAGCCTCGGTATCACCGGTTAAATAATAAACCCTGGCGGTTTTGCTTGACCAAGATGTATTGTTGTAGCTTCTCCAGTCGTTCGAATTGTAGCCGCCGGAAACCTTTGGGGTGCCGTTGTCAAGAATGGTCCAGCCTGCCGGAGGGTTGTCGCCGCCGGGTCCCCAGGTTTCGAAATCCTGGTAGATATGCTGGGTGCCATCCGACCAAATGGATACATTATCGATATACCAGTAGTAAGCTTGAGCAGGAAGCGCGGCCGTTAAGACAAAGGCCACCTTCACAGTTTGCCCGGCGTAACCGGTGATATCGATGTTCTTGTATCCAGAGGGCTGATCGGCATCGTAAACGGCCAGATCGGTCCAGCTGGCGCCGTTGTCGGTCGTGATCTTGACCCAAGCGGTGTCCCCGCCGTTGGCGGTCCTGTCGTCATAGTAGTTGCGCCACGTCAACGAGCAGGTGGTGGCGCCGCCGGTAAGAGCGACGGCCGGCGTGATCAGCCATTCATTATAAGTAGTTTCAGCGGCATACAGATAGGTGAACCTGGCAACGTTCGACGACCAGGAGGAGTAATTGTATCTATACCAGTCATCGGTCCACCAGAACTGCGTGCCTGAGGTGCCGTTGTCGATCATCAACCACCCTGCCGGGGCGGTTGTGGTAGTGTCCCAGGCCTCGAAATCCTCAAGAAATACGGTGGTGGTGATCACCGGCGGTTCCGCAGGCGATTCCGACCAGCCCATCAGGTTCACCGATGGTTCGGCATTGAGGATTTCCCCCTTTTCGCCATATATCGGCTGCCACTTGGTTTCCGCTGGTTCGCTGACGCCGGTTTCGCTGGATTCGAATTCTCCAGGAGCCAAAGCCGGTTTCGCTTCGCTTTTTTCGCTGTCGATCTCCTTGACTTCCGCCTTGGTCTCGACAACGTTTGTCTGGGCCGCATCGTTTTTTGCCGTGGCCGTCGCGGCCAAGCGATCGAACAGCTTCTGCCCTGAGAACGACCAAGAGGTCATCAACATGGCGACGCCCAGGATCAAAATCAAATAAAGAGATTTTTTCATGCTGTCTCCTGTTGCGTTAACAATAATCGGTTCAAGCCCTTAAAAGGGCCAAATACAAAAAGAACCCTGATTTCCGTTTGTTTTAGGTTTGCCTATTCTTTCAGCGGATGATTTGCAATCGATATGCTTCCCTCCCTCAGAAAAGCGATTTCTGAGACCTCGGTTATGTTAAGACGTAATTCGGCAGTTGGCGCCGTCTTTTACAAACAATTTCTTTGCTTCAAAAGCGAAGATAAATTTTCCGCAACACCTTGACCATAATTATATTAAATCTATCTTCGTTGTCAAGCATTTTCGCTGGATTCGGTTTTTTTATTCAATTGAATATGCATCCCGCCCTGTCTCCACCACTATTTTCGTCGATCACGCCGATATTTCAATTATCCTTAATGTATATCGGACTTTAATATTGAATGTAAAAACGGATTCGCTTTTGCCTGTTTTTCGTCAAGTTTTGCCCTTGGCGGCTTTGCCGCCCTTCCTCGAAATCAAGGAAAATTCTGCGTTCGGCCATTGAAGAATTTTCCTCGATAACTTTGTCGGATAATCCTCTGAAACCCCGACCGTCTTCGTAACATATTGAATATTATTTGATTACGAACACCCGGATGGGCTGGCACGGCGGTTGCTTTCTGAAAATTCGGAAAAGTTCGCCTGTTGGTGCGTGAAGATGATTCAAAAGATAATGATTTACCTGACGATTATGGCGATCAATTTCGCGGGCTATGTTTTGCTGTTTTCAGCCCTCTTTGGGGTCAAGCCGGCTCAATTCGGCGGCTATCTGCGCGATAAAGCCAGGGAATTTCAGACCAGTGTCATGCAAAAAGCGGTAACCAAGCCGAAGGTTGAATCGCAAAAACCCGAAGAGGAGGCCGAACGGCAACGAATCAAGGCGGAACTCGAACATCTTGAACAACAAAAAATCCAGCTTCAGAAAGAGCGACAGGAAATCGAATCCGCCAAAAAACAAATCGAAATGTTAAAAGCTCAGCCGGTTATCGATGAAGATAAAATATATAATCTCGCCAAAATCTTCGACACCATGGATAAAGAAAAAGTGGCCGAAATTTTCAGTCAGATGCAGGATAGTCTGGTGGTGGCGATCCTGCCGCGGATGAAACCGGCCAACGCCAGCCAGGTGCTGCAAAATATGGAACCGGCGAGATCGGCCCTAATTTCCAAAATGATTTTGAGGAATACCGAAGGATGATCCCGATTTTTCCCAATATCCAGTCTCTGGCTGAAAATTTAATCGAGTCGGCCGGCAAAACCAGGTCCAACGGGGTGCAATCCAGCTCCCCCATCGGTTTTGCCGAATTTTTGGAACGGCTGACGAATTCGCCACGTCAGACCTTGGCAATTGAGAAAAACGATATTTTCAATCTCAACGACTTTTCCATACTATGGCCGATGCCTGATTTGCCGGAAGATAGTGCTCGCCTGAGCATGTTAGATTCTTCTTATCAGAAAAATCCGGCCATGTTCACCGGTGATGCGGCGGCGGAATCCATACCTTCGATCGAAATCGGCCTTACCTTAAGTGTCCAGGATATTAAGAACCTGCTGCGAGATTCCGGATCGCCGGCCAGGATCTTCGTCTCTTTGCCGGACCGCAGGATGGAAGAGAACCAATCCGAATTACCGGCCCCGGCGGACGGCGGATTCAACAAAATCGCCAATGACCGTGTCGTCGGCAACGGTAGGATTCCAGAACCTGCTCAACCAATCGCAATGTATGTTTCATCTATTGCAGAAATGACGGCCGACGTCCCCGGCGGCCAGCAGCCGCCGCGTTCGCTCGTCATTTCGCTTGACCCGCCCGATCTTCTCGATCCGTCGGTTGACAAGAACAAATCAGCCGAAATGACCGGCTGGCTCGTGCAAGAGAAAGAATGGATCACAATCGGCGAATTAAAAAAGATGCTGATCAGCTATGACGCCGTGGCCGATTTGCAAATGACGATCCCACTGACCGCCGAATTGCCGGAAAGTATCGCCCCGATGGTTGAGCTTTCGGCAGCCGTCAAACAATTCAAGTCGGCCAGGCCGGTCGCCGCCAATGTCTTGCTTTTGGATCCAAGGAAGATTCTGAATTGTCGTCCTGACGCCCGTATCCCCGTGACCATTCGCTCCTATTTCGCACAAGACGATTATTATGGGGAATTCGTCAAATCGATGGAGCCTTATTATCCGCATTCTTCTGGCGCACGCAGCGTTCCGCTGTCCCGCTTGACCTTCGCGGATTCTTCGGCGGCCGCTTCGCCGCCGGTTCCCTCACCGGGGGCGGTGATTCAAACTCAGCCCGACGGACCGGTCGCCGAGGACTATTTGCGGAGTGAAAACAGCGATTATCGAAAACCGGCTTCAGCCGGAAAAAACGTACCCGAAATACCAACCTCGACGGCCACCGAAACAGTTCAAAAAGACGACTTAAATTCCGAACCGCCCGGCGATAATCTGCAACCGAAAATGGTTATTCCGGAACCCCATACAATCGCTCGGTCGAACGGCCGATCCGATTTCCCGGTGATTTCAACGATGCCCGAGTTGACCTATCCTGATCTGTCCGGACAATTGAAAGCGGCGATGCTCTATTATCGTCCGGGAACCGAGCTCTCCATTAGAATTGAGCCGGAGCATCTCGGCAAAATTAAGATGAAAATCAGCTATGAAAACGGTCGGGTCGAGGCCGCCCTGAAAGTCGAAAGCGATGAGGTCAGAAACATGCTCGAGACCGATCTCAAGCGCTTAAAAGAGTACTTAGATATCGACAGCTTGAAGATCGATATCGACAGTCCCGATCGCCGGAATCCCGCCGAGCAATTCGCCTGGGGCAATCCGCGCCGATCGACCGAAAACCGGAACCGCAGCGTATTTTCGGGCCGGCCCGAAGAACCTACGACAGCGGCAAAGAAATCAGGGGCCATCTCCGGTCCCTGGCAAACTCGAATCGATTTATTTGCCTGAAAGGAGGTGACATGAATCCGATAGGAGAAGTCAATTATTTTAACCCGGGGCTCGATTCGATCGATGGGAACAGCCGGGATTCGACCAAGCTCGGCAAAAACGACTTTTTGAATCTGCTGGTGACCCAGCTTCGGTTTCAAGACCCGATGGAGCCGATGAAAGATCAGGAATTCGTGGCTCAACTGGCCCAGTTTTCCCAGCTCGAACGCTTGGAAAACATGCAAAACTCCCTTGATACCTCGACGCAAGTCAACTACGTGCTGAGCCAGACGATCGCCAATACCATGGCTACCACGCTTATCGGCAAGACGGTGATCGCCGAGGGTGCCGATTTCACCCTTGAGCCGGATAAGGATGTCCGCCTTAGTTACGAGCTTCAGGCCGATGCCGCCGATATCACGATAAAGATCAAAAACAGCGACGGCGCCTTGGTCAGGACTATCGAGCTGCATGACCAGCGGTCGGGCAATCAAACGGTAAACTGGGACGGGCGCGATGATCGAGGAAGTCTGGTTGCGCCTGGCCAGTATTCGTATGAGGTGACGGCCGCCACTCGTAGCGGACAGTCGGTTACGGTTGAAAAAAGGGTTATCGGCAAAGTCGAGTCGGTGAAATACACCGAGAGCCGGGCCTATCTGATCGTCGGCGGATATAAGGTGGATTTGTCGGGGATAATCGAGATCGTCGGCGGGGAGAACGATCGCCACAATAACGGCTGATCATATGGCCGAAACGAAGGAGGTGAAATGAATACGACCGTTCCCGAAAACGGTTCAGTGACGCAATCGATCGGCGGAATCAAGATCCGACAAACCGGCGTTGGAAAGGTCGCCGGAGATAAGTCCTCCGAATTCCGCTCTATTCTGCAGGAAAAGACCGGACTTCGCTTTTCGAATCATGTCATTGATCGAATTGAAGACCGGGCGCTGAAATTGAACAACGAAACCGCGGAACGACTGTCGCGAGCCGTTGAAATCGCCGACCGAAAAGGCGCAGACCAATCGCTTGTGTTGCTCGATCAGCTTGCCTTTTTGGTTTCGGTTAAAAACAAAACGGTGATCACCGCGGTGGAGACGAATCGGTTGAAGCAAGGCGTTTTCACCAAGATAGACAGTGCAATCATAGGCTGATAATCGGGCTGGACCCCGTTTGGGGAGGCCCCAACCCCGACCGGAAGGGTCGGGCTGGAGGGAGAACAGAAAAATGATGGCATCACTTTTTGCCGGAGTATCCGGCCTGCGCAACCATCAGGTGAAGATGAACGTAGTCGGCGATAACATAGCCAACGTAAATACGATCGGTTTCAAGATGGGACGCGTAACTTTCCAGGAAGCGTTGATCCAGACGTTGCGGGGGGCGAGTCGGCCGACGGCCACCAGCGGTGGCACCAATCCGCTGCAGCTTGGTCTTGGCATGACCATGTCCACTATCGACAATATATTCATCCAGGGAGGACTCGAAACGACCGGTCAGACAACCGATCTGGCCATCCAGGGTTCCGGATTCTTCGTCCTATCAGACGGTCAGCAGGATTATTTTACCCGTGCCGGTTCTTTTGGGTTTGATTCCAATTCCAATCTGGTTAATCCCAACAACGGTTTCATCGTCCAGGGGAAAATGGCCGATGTCGATGGCACCATTCCGGCCGATGCCCCCATCACCGGCCTGAGCTTGCCGTTCGGTCAGCAGGATCCGGCTCGAGCCACCACCG
>CAZHVC010000026.1:0-10309 GCA_964535765.1 uncultured Ignavibacteria bacterium
GCTTTACGGCGACAATATAAACTGTCTTGCCTCGGGACCTGACGGCCGGCTATTAGCGGGGACGAACTACGGGCTGTTCCGGCTGGCCGATAAGCCGGTTCAGGCAGCCGATTTCCCGACGCCGCAGCAGGTTTTCGACAAACCTGAACCGCCGGCTCATCAGTGGCTGCTGCGGCCGGTCGGACCGGAATTCAATGACCAGAAGGATCAAACCTATCTTTATGGCATGACCATGGGTGGAAATTTCCGCCAGCATCAAGGATGCGAATTCAATAATCCCGAAGGTGTACCGTTGCGGGCGGTTGACGACGGTACCATTGTTTATGTCCGGGCGGATATCGGCCATTCGGTTTTGCGCTGCGATCGAAAGCTGGGGGATGATTTCGTTTATGTGCATTATCATCATCAACGCGATATAATTCGGCAGGTGGGGCAGAGAGTCAACCGCGGCGATATCGTCGGCCATATCGGCAAACTCGGAAACGTGACTAACGAGCATCTTCATTTCGAAGTATCTCTTTCTTCGGCGGATGATTCCAATGTGCCGAACAAAACCGTGAACAATGAACTCTGGATTGAGCCTTTGCCCGGCTGCGGGACGATTATCGGCAATGTTGTCGATAGTCAGGGCAGAAATGTTTCGAAGACCCGGATTTACGGAGTGGAAAAACCGGTACCGACCGAAACGCCGTATTCGTTCACCGAATCATACGGCGATTCGGTCAATCCCAGCCCGGTCTATGGCGAAAACTTCGCGATCGCCGATGTACCGGCAGGGGAGTACATACTATGGGTTGAATCGGGCAACCGGAAATCGGCGGTCAAGGTTTTGGTCGAGGAGGGGATGGTAACCAGAACGAAGATCGCCATAGAATAATACGATATGATCTGCCCGCGCTGCCGCATCGCCATGAAAGAGGAAAAGCGTACCTTTCATAAGAAACGCAAATGGATATGTCCGCGATGCAAAAAAGTGAGATTTCAAGTGAAAGGTTTGCTTAAGTGAGCCGCTGCCGCATCCTGATCGGAACCTCCGGCTACTCTTTTGCCGATTGGATCGGGGAATTCTATCCTGCCGGAATCCAGAAAGGCAAGATGCTCGATTTTTACAAAGACCATTTTCCCGCCGTTGAAATCAATTCGACCTATTACCGGATACCTCACCCCTCGGTGTTTTATCATATGGCTAACAAAGTGCCCGAGGATTTCGAATTTATCGTGAAAACGCACAGCTCTTTCACTCATGACAGGGAAAAGGCCGAAGAGAATTTCGACCAGTTTTTCGAGGCGGTGAAACCGCTGATCGATTCGGGCAAACTTAAAGGATATCTGGCTCAATTCCCCTGGTCTTTCCGCTATTCAGAGGCTGGATTGAATTACATTATTGACAGCAAAAGAAGATTTGGTAATATTCCCCTGTTCGTGGAATTCAGAAACGCGGACTGGGATAGGGAAGAGGTTTATCGTGGTCTGAAAGTTAACGGAATCGGCATTTGCTGCGTCGATGAGCCGCGGCTTCATGGCTTATTCCCGCCTCGCGCAATCGCCACGATTTCGGTCGGCTATGTGAGGTTTCATGGACGAAACGAGCTGGATTGGTGGAGGGCTCGCCCCGGAAGCGATCGATACAATTATGATTATAAAAAGGAAGAATTAGCCGATTGGTTAAAAAAAATAGATGAATTGCGGCAGGAGACAGAAAAAATTTACCTGTTTTTTAATAATTGCCATTTGGGGCAGGCGGTGAGAAGCGCCAAAATGATGATGGAAATGATGCAATTGGAGTTTTGATATGTCGAACAGAATCGGCGGCATCGTCATGAAAACTTTGTCCATAGCAATCATGATCTGGGTAATATCCGCAGTTTATTCCTATCGGGTGACGGAGGAAAAAACACCTTCTCATGACTACGGGACGGTTGATTCAAAAGAAGCTGGCGTATTTTCGCTGATATGGGATAATTTCGCCCCGACCAAGCTGAATATCAGCGCCCGGGCGGCGATTGTAGTCGATGCGCTGACCGGAGAGGTCATTTTCGCCAAAAATGAGGACAGCCGACTGCCGATCGCCAGCCTGACCAAGCTGGCGACCGCCCTCGCCTTCCTCGAAACCGGTCCCAATCTGAACGATGTTATCACCATTACGGCTGAAGACAAAGCGGGCGCCGGGCGATCGCGGCTATATGTCGGTGAGCGGATCACTTTGTATGACTGTCTGCATATGTGTCTGATGCGTTCCGACAACGCCGCCGCCAGGGCGTTGGCCAGGGCGACGGGCTACTCCATGGAGAAATTCGTCTTCCTGATGAATAATCTCGCTTTCAGGATGGGATTGACCAGCACCACTTTCGTCGATCCCACAGGGCTGAATTCAGGCAACGTCTCGAGCGCCGAGGACTATGTCAAATTGGCGAGACTGGCTTTCGAAAACAGCATCATTTCCGAAATAACGTCCAAAAAGAGTTATCAATTCAGGGCGCTCAACAAAAACGTGACTCATTCCGTTTATAATACCAACCGGCTTGTCTACGGCGATTACAAAGTGAAAGGCGGCAAGACAGGTTATATCAGTCAATCGGGTTATTGCTTGGCCTTGAATGTCGTCGATGATAACGGTCACCCTATCACGGCAATCCTTCTCGGGTCGGCCTCGAACGGATACAGATATAAAGACGCCAAGAAGCTTCTCACCCTTGCCCTGAATAATTGACCGGTTCGTGTCGAATCGGGTTCATCGAACGATGTCGGCAAGACCATTTATGATCGCTTTTCCAGATTGCAGGCTTGACCGGCCGAAGCGATCGATTTATCTTTTTTGCCGGGGCCGCTGTGGAAATCGATCGGCGGTCCGATCCTTACTGCCGGAGTAGCTCAGTCGGTAGAGCAGCTGATTTGTAATCAGCTGGTCGGGGGTTCGAGTCCCTTCTCCGGCTTTTTGTCTGCATTCTTGAATGACTGCTGGTCCTTCAGCCGATAAACGCCATAACGGATATCATCGAACCGAATCGGAACGACTTTGCGATCGACGATTCGAATTGATTCTAACGCTGATTAAGGCGGCAGAGCAATCCGGCTAACAGGGCGATGCCCCTTTGGCCTTGGCGCCCACCTTGTTGCTGCGGGCGCGGGCAGCAATTTCGGAGACAGCCTCGATAGCCGATTCTATTTGTTCGGCGGTGTTGAACGGCCCTACGGAAAAACGGACACTGCCGTGTTTATCGATCGTGCCGAGTTGTTTGTGAACGAGCGGAGCGCAGTGCAGACCGGTGCGCACAGCGATATTGAATTCGCCATCGAGTATGATTCCTACGTTGCCGGCATCTATTCCATCGACATTCATGGATATGGTGGAAAGATGATTGTCCAGATTATCGGCGCAATATAGCCGTACCCCCTCGATATTTCGGAACCCCTCGACAAGTTGCCTTGTCAGTTTAAGTTCATGAGCGTAAATATTCGACATCCCCTGTTCTTCAATCCATTTTTGGCCGGCTGTCAACGCGGCTATCCCGACCAGATTGGGCGTCCCGAATTCCATGCGGTATGGGTATTCCTCAAGCTGGTACGGATAGGCCGATTTCACACCCGTGCCGCCGCTGCGGGTATGGCGCAGTTCGACATGTTTGCGTACGCAAAGCCCGCCGATACCGGTGCATCCGAGGAGCGCCTTATGACCGGTGAATGCCAACATATCGATATTCATCGCTTTCATGTCTATGGGAATCGCTCCGGCCGTCTGCGAGGTATCGACGGCGAAACTGATGTTTCTTTCGCGGCAAATCGCCCCAATCTCGGCGATCGGCTGGATGGTGCCGATCACATTCGAACCGTGATTGACGATTACCAGTTTGGTGTTTGGCCGAATTGCTTTCTTGACATCGTCGGGATCTATAAATCCTTGCGAATCGAAAGGAAGATAGGTTGCCTGTACACCGCCGTCTCTGACCAAATGATTTATCGGTCGGATGACGGAGTTATGTTCGAGATTTGTCGAAATGACATGATCGCCCGCAGAAAGCGTGCCCTGAATGATAAGATTAAGCGCATCGGTGGCGTTATAGCCGAAACAGACTCTTTCATCGGCTGCTTCGTCTCCGCCGAAAAACCTGTTCAACTTGGCTCTCAATTGCTCGAGAGCGTTGCCCGCCTCGATTGCCAGATCATAGCCGCTGCGCCCCGGATTGACGCCGTAATTTCTATAAAACTCCAACATATAATTATAAACGCTTTCCGGTTTCGGCCAGGCCGTGGCGGCATTATCAAGGTAAATCAGCTTTTCAGGCATCCATCAGCTCCCTTGCCTCGGGGTTTCGTTCGTTCAATATCCCGACACCAGAGGCAATTTATGCAATCGAACTCCCCAGAGCAAGAGAGTTATCGCCGGGCGCAAATCGTCCCGCGGAAAACTTCGAAAACCGCCTGAATTCGCAAGGGGAAGTCTCAAGCGGCTGTTCGGCGCGCCTCGCCGATCGCCCTGTTCAAAAGCCAGATGATCGTCAACAGGCCGGCCACGAATAACAGCAGGAACAGGATCATCGGGCTCCATTGAATGTTGACCTGTTCGGCGGTGACGTCGAAATAAATGCCGATATCTATGTTTTGTACAATTTGGCGGCTTATGCCATTAAACCCGAGCACGAGAAACTGGATAATCGCCAAAAGAAGCGTCGCCGTCTTTTTCAACGGCTCTCTGCGAAAACGGCTCAACAGAATCAGCCAGACAAGTCCCGGACTGACGGCCGTGACGGCTGTCAATAGCAAAGCAGGATATGCGAACATAACTTGCTTAGTCTGGGCCGACCAGGTTCCGAACGAGTACCAAAAACCGAATACGGCATACCATAACATTCCTACTGTGTATAGCTTGAAAGCGAATCCGTTGATCCATCGCTTATATCCGGCCGATTCCCCGGCGGCCATGAAGGCACAATCGAAAAGCGAATAAATGGCGGTCGTCATCATCGCCAACCCGATCATCATCAGCCAGCGCGGCCAGATCGATATATCGCCGGTGTTCAGGGCGATTCCGAGTGGAGCGCCGGCCACGCTGGTATTTTTCCAGATTTCAGGCCAGGCCGATAAATTGGCCATCAACGAAAAACCATTGACGAATATAAAACCGATCGCCACAAAAAAGAAAGCGGAGATCCAGCCTGCCCAAAGCGACAAGCGGCTGGTTTTGGGAGTCGTTTTTTTCAAGGAATATGAATAAATATATATGCCGTAATAAGCTATAGTCAAAAGCACGATGATCGCCAGCCAGGGCCAGGCCATCAGAATCGTGGCCGGGTAAAATGCCTTATAGTAGGCCACTTGAACGAACAATAGCGGAACTATGCCGAGATTGATCCCCAAAGCGATAATAATCGGCATCTGTTTCATCAGACGATTCGAAAACAATCGAGCGTTTTCATCGCGGGAAATCCGCAGCAACATGGCCATGATTATGCCCACATACCATAAATTCATGGGAACGCTATGGAGCACAAACCCCAGAACCTTAAAGAGCACCAAGAACCAATAAGGCGCCGGATAACCCAGCGGGTTAGACGGGGCAATCAAAGTGGCGGGATCCATATCTGCCTCCTATTGCTGAACTCCATAATACATACCTTGGGGATGGGCCGGGGCGAGTTTTTCCAGAAATCTTGCCAAAATCTCCGCCTCCTCGGCCGTCCCCGCAAACGGCGGCATGAAAAAAGCCGCTCTTTCGGGATGCATTACCACCGATCTTATCATTTCCGGTCTCCAGCCGCGAATCAAATGACTGACCGGAGAGTACCCGTCGCGCAAGGCATGACAATCGTTACAATGGTATTGAAACAGAAGCTCGCCGATACGTAACTGGTCCGGTTCAGATAACTCCAGCAGTAATTTTTCGTCGACATTTTCTCCGCTGAAGACCTGGGGGTAATTTTTTTTCATCCAGGCATAAGTCCAGCGACCCCCCTCAAGGTAACCTATTTCCCTTATGCCAGGAATTTCCCGGGCCCTGATTTGATTGCCCATCACGTCGTTGTAGATAATGTAAGGTTTGCGCACGGCCTCACGCACGTATTCGCCGGTGGTGATAGCCGCAAAGCCGCAGATGAAAAACAAAATGGCAAACCCCGGCGACAGCCATCCCGGATTCCTATAAGGGCCGAAATACATCAAGGCGAAAACCGCCGCCGTCAGAGCGAATATCAAAACCATTAGGACGTTGAGGACGCTGGCGGCGGCCAGAGCCGCCTTGGCCGATTCGGGCAGCATCAGATACCAGCCGATTCCACCTATGGTTATGAATATGGCGCCCCAGAGGGCAGGTGCGGCCGAACGTTTTTCAATCAGATTCCGCAGATCCTTGTCTTTGACTTTGATAGATGCGTGCAGATAAACATACAGCGAGGTCAAAAGAAAGGCTCCGCCGGTTCTGGCCAGAACTTGGGGAATCAATTGCGGGTTGAAAAACCCCGACCACATGCTTTGACCAGAGGGTATGGCACCGGGGTTCAACATGTAGGCGGTTATTCCGGTGATTATGAAAAGACTCATCCAAGCCGAAAAAGCGTATATATTTGCCGCAAGTTGATGAGTCTTTTCGGTAAGCCTGCCCCAATAGTAATAAAATACGAAGGCGGATACGATTTCCAGGACGAAAAACACGTATTCCATAGCCCAGGCGAAAACGAAAGTGTGGATCAAGGTTTCGGTGGCCAAAGGCGATGCCAGTCCGATAGTCCACCAAATCCCGACGCCGGTGATTGCTCCGTAAACCACCGTCACCAGGATGAAGAACCAGGCATGGTGGTATAGATAGTCGAGATAATTCTTGTTACCGCTTTTATAGGCGAATCTGGTTTCGAACGCCAGAAACATTCCCCCGCCGACGGCGTAGTGCGACACCACTATATGCAGCACTGACACCACGGCTATAAGCATCGGCGAGGTGAAAAAAGGGACATACCACCAGGGATAGTGCATAACGGCTCACCCCTCTTTCGATAGTCTATTTACGGCTGTTTTCTGAAACATCTTTTCAAAAAACGCATAGCTTGTCGTCAATATAAACTTTTTACCATAAATCACCGAATATGTAAAGCGATATATCCCCAATTTTTTCTTGCAAAAAGCTCGAAAATGGTTTTATTAGTTGCGCATTCGACCAAAAGGAGAGGTTCCCGAGCGGTCAAAGGGAGCAGACTGTAAATCTGCCGGCTCAGCCTTCGGAGGTTCGAATCCTCCCCTCTCCAAATCGGATCGCCTTTCAGGAGAGAGATTTCCGGATGCGATTGCTGATATGGAATGATTTCGATGGAGATGAGTTATGGCCCGGATTTTTATAATCCACTCAAAAGCTCATTTCGAAAAAGCAATGGAACTCGGCCGGCGGCTTGAAAGCCAAGGCCACAGCGTATATGTTCCTCTCCGCGACACTCCACAGAATCTGCCTATCGATCAAATCTGCGCCCGGAATCGTGAGGCGATAGCTTGGGCCGACGAGGTGAGGATCTTCTGGGACGGCACTTCCCACGGCGTGATTTTCGATACTGGGATGGCGTTTGCGCTCGGCAAAAAGATAATAACCGAATACGTCAACGAAAAGTCGATAAAAGATCTCATTGTGAGTTTCGGCGGAAAAACCGATTGATATTGACTTTTGGGGTTCCGCTTTTCTAATTTATTGGAGCGCGGGAGTAACTCAGTTGGCTAGAGTCACAGCCTTCCAAGCTGTTGGTCGCGGGTTCGAGCCCCGTCTCCCGCTGTCGTAATTCAATAAAGTTGAAATGACATAGATCGTTTATGCCGGCTATTATCGGTTAACCAGCTTGTTTTGACAGCCATGGTCGGACCGATTAAGGCTGTTTGATAGGGCTGGCGCTGACCTCATATATTAGAGTCGATATTCTGTTTGAACTAAACCGCCAGCTTCAATTCTTCGGGCATGACCCAGTTTTCGACCGTGCTGATATATTTTAAGGCGTTGGTGATCAGGTACAAACGGTAGATATACGTTTCATTCTCGACTATCTCGGAGACCCGCTGCAAATCGATCAAACCGCCTAAAGCAGCGTTGGTATCGATGATTTTACCGTAATAATCGCGCAGTTGCTTAACTGCTTTCAGTTCATCTATTTTTCTTGTTACCTCAGCCGGATTTCTCATCAATCTTAAAACACTTATCAGACTTCTTCTTATCGTTTCATTGCTGGTGGCAAGGGCCCTCAGCGGTAGATAAATAGGCATCAACGGCGAATCGAGCGGGATTCCGAAATTTGCATATTTCAGCCTCAAGCTCCTCGGATTCAGCAACTTGAGCATGCCGGCATATACTTTCCACCCGGCCAAGTATTTATTCGGAATTTTGAAGGCGAATCTGGCGTAATCGATACTGTAATGGGGCGCCATGGGCCAGAAATATAGGCGAATCCGATCCTGATTTTCCATCGTGAATTTGAACGAGCGCTCGAATATAAAGAAGCGGTCGATACGATGAATCGGATTTTTTTCGATATAACTGTCGAAATAAGCGCACAGATAATCCATAACCGATTTCGGCGAACGATCGAACATGGCGGCGACGCTCTTGATACTGAAAACACTCAGGCTGTTATGGTTGATTATTTCATGAACAAGTTGCGGGGTCGATTTAATTGTTTTCTCGCCGAAGCGCGGGGCGGCGATATAATTCCCTTCGTCGCCGGTATAATAGACTATCGATTTTCCGAAATCGTTGTCGATCGTCTCCATCCAGTAAAGCACCGAACCCATCAAACCCATCACGCCCATGCCGTCTTTGCCGATAATCAACTTTTCGAGCATTTCAAGATTATCAGGGGGCACGTCATAAAATTTATGCTGTATTTTAAATTCCTTCACCAGCTTCTCGACGACCGGCCAATCACGCCGGAGAGCGTTGTAATGATCCCGGAAAGTTATTCCTTGAACCTTGACATCGCATTTCAAAAGGCCCATCAAAACGGTTCGCGAATCCAACCCGCCACTCATGGCCAGAATACTTTTTCGTTCGGGAAATCTGGCGACGCGATTCCTGATGCCGGCCATGAATAAGTCGTGCATCGATTCCGCGTAATGATCGAGGGAATCTTTTTCGTGTCTTTCGTCGAGATTGTAACTGTAAAGTGTCCGGTGCCGAATCTCCCTCGTTTTCAAATTCGCTAAAAATAGGTTGGCCGGCTGAAGACGGGAGATACCCCTGAAAAAGGTTCGTGATCCGAGAGGAGCTGAGAACAGGAAGTATTCCATCAAGCCGTCTTTGTCGATCTCCACCCGCGGCATCAGGCCGGTTATGAATTTAAGCGAACGCGAAAGCAAGAGCGTATTGTGGCTTGCCTGAAAATAATACGGGAGACGGCCAAGCGCGTCATTGAAAACCACCACAACTCCGCGGGCATGATTAAAATAATAAACCGTAAATTCCCCATCGGTGGAAAGAACCAACTCTTTTAGGCGCTCCGATTTCAAACCATTCGAATCGACGACTTCCTGGACGGCGGCGGTAACTTCTTCGGAGAACCGCTCGTAAGATTTTCCATAAGGCGTACCGTCGATGAAGATCTTGCTTTGGCCGTTTTCAAACGAATAACGGGGATATTCATTATAGCCGCTGAAAGTTAGCGAAATGCCATCGGCCGAATGAAGATTTTCAAAAATATAAGATTTATCGAAAGCAAGCCGATCGACGACCGATTTAGGAACGGTCAGGTTGGCTTTTTTGCCCGAATTCAGATTTAGGGCAAGATTCATTCCTGGCATCCAGGTTCTCCTTTGGCTTCGAATAGTAGGATGGAGTTGGGTTTAAAGCCTATTACGATTCGATCTTTATCGGGAATTATCCTGTTTATCACTCCGTTCAGTAGGCCGGCAAAATTTCATGTTTTACTATATGGCCCTAAAATAGACTGCGATGGTCCATATGTCAAGAAAAAATATTTCGAAGTCACCAAACACCTTAGTCGATCGCGGCCGTTTATCGTGCGGGCCATGCGAACGCCTTAATTACGAATCATCCATGCAAGAAACAATTCGGCGGTAATTCTAAACTGCGGCGGTCGGGTAATGGTGGTGGAAAAGGGGGATGTTTTGGCTTTGGCTGATGACCTGGGTGGGCTGGCAACGGCTAAGCAATTGTTTTGCCAAACCGATAAATATCATTAGAAAATTGCAAAAAAGTGCTTGACAGCTTTTTTGGGGGTTCTATATTGGTAGTCTGTCATTTAGGGGAGATATTTTTCTTCTCTATTTGATTATTTTTGCCCATGTAGCTCAGTTGGTAGAGCACGTCCTTGGTAAGGACGAGGTCACCGGT
>CAZHVC010000027.1:0-10273 GCA_964535765.1 uncultured Ignavibacteria bacterium
CACCAGCGGAACGATCTTCATCATGTGGCTGGGTGAAAAAATCACCGAAAGGGGGATCGGCAACGGCATCTCGCTCATCATCTTCATCGGCATCGTAGCCAGATTTCCCCAAGCGGTGATGGACGAGGTTCGGATGCTTTTCGGCGGTCAGAGAAATATCGTCGTAGAGGCTATCCTGGTGGCGTTCATGATCGGGGTAATCGCTGCCGTGGTCTTGGTTACTCGGGCACAGAGAAAAGTACCGGTACAATACGCGAAAAGGGTGGTAGGGCGAAAAGTTTACGGCGGGATGAGCACCCACATACCGCTTTCGGTCAACACGGCCGGCGTCATTCCGATCATCTTCGCCCAATCGATTATGTTTGCCCCATCGACCTTGACCTCGTTTTTCCCGAATTCGGAGTTCATGCAATCGATAGCCTCCTTCATTCAACCTGGCGGATTGTTTTATTCGGTCATGTATGCCTTGCTGATCATCTTCTTTGCCTATTTCTATACCGCTATCGTTTTCAATCCGATCGATTTGGCGGACAACATGAAAAAACAGGGCGGTTTCATTCCAGGTATTCGACCCGGACAAAAGACGGCTGAATATATCGATAATATCCTCACCAGGATTACACTGCCGGGCGCCATATTTTTCGCCATAATCGCGATTTTGCCGGATCTGCTGATGCGCGGCGCCAAGGTTACTTTTTATTTCGGGGGAACATCGATTCTGATCGTTGTCGGCGTGGCGCTGGATACATTGCAACAGATCGAGTCCCATCTGTTGATGAGGCATTACGACGGGTTCCTTAAAAAAGGACGGATAAAGGGGAGATATTAGGAATGAGACTCGTGTTTTTGGGACCTCCCGGGTCGGGGAAGGGAACGCAAGCCAAAATACTTGCCGGCAAGTTGGGACTACTGCATATCTCCACGGGCGATGTATTGAGGGAAGCGGTGAAAAAAGGGACCGATCTCGGCAAGCAGGCAAAAGGATATATGGATGCCGGAGCGCTGGTCCCCGATGATATTATTCTGGGGATGATAAAAGAAATATTGCAAAATAATGAGGGCGGATTTATTTTAGACGGTTTTCCGCGCACGGCTCCTCAGGCCGAGGGGTTGGATAGGATGCTGGCCGATTTGAAACTTCGGCTGAAAGCTGCCGTAAATCTTTCGGTAAGCGATAGCGAAGTGTTAAAACGGCTGCTTGGGCGCTTTTATTGTCAGAAGTGCGGCGCCGATTTCAATGTCAATACGCGGCCGCCGAAAACCGCCGGAATATGCGATAACTGCGGCGGGAAGTTGCTCCAGCGGGCCGATGATACCGATGCGGTAATACAGAACAGGTTGAAAGTATACCGCGAGAAAACGAAACCGGTCGAGGATTATTACAGGAAGCAAGGAATTCTTGTTGAAATCGACGGTGCCCAAGAGTTCGATGGGGTCACTTCATCGATTCTTAAGGCGATAGGTTGATTTATGATTGAATACAAGTCGCCCCGGGAAATCGCCAAAATCAGGGCGGCTGGTGAAATTTTAGTGAAGACTTTGGAGTTGATCAGCGAAAATATCAAGCCGGGCGTAACCACCGCCGAACTTGACTCGATCGCGGATGAGTTCATCCGCAAAATCGGGGGCAAGCCGTCGTTCAAAGGATACAACGGTTTTCCGGCGAGTATATGCACCTCTATCGATGAGGAGGTGGTTCACGGAATACCGAGCAAAAGGAGACTGGTGGAAGGCCAGGTTATCAGTATCGATATCGGCGTCTTCAAAGACGGCTATCACAGTGATTCGGCGTGGACATTTCCGGTCGGCAAAATTTCGCCTGAAGCTGAAAGACATCTGCAAGTGGGCCGGGAATGCCTGATGTTGGCCATAGAACAGGCGAAAGCCGGAAATCGTATCGGCGATATTTCTTATGCGGTGCAAAGCCACGCCGAAAAAAACGGCTTTTCGGTGGTGAGGGATTTGGTTGGACATGGTATCGGTCGCAACATGCATGAGGAACCTCAAGTGCCGAATTACGGCGTCGCCGGTGAAGGGATCGAATTGAAAACGGGTCTGGTGATTGCGATTGAACCGATGATCAACGAAGGCGGTTATCAGGTTAAAATGCTGAAAGACGGCTGGACGATAGTTACCTTGGACGGGAAACGTTCAGTGCATTTCGAGCATACGGTGGCTATAGGCGAAAACGGACCGGAAATTTTGACCGGGTTGAATTAGGTTTACATGGCCAAAGAAGACGTAATCGAAGTCGAAGGCAGGGTTATCGAGCCGTTGCCGAACGCCATGTTCAAAGTCGAACTCGACAACGGGCATCAGGTGTTGGCTCATATTTCCGGCAAGATGCGAATGCATTTCATCAAGATCCTGCCCGGAGATAAAGTAACGCTTGAGCTGTCCCCCTATGACCTGAACCGGGGCAGAATCATCTACAGGCACAAATGATTGCGGCAGAGGAGAACAGGTGAAAGTCAGATCATCGGTAAAAGTCAGATGCGAAAAATGCAAAATCGTAAGGCGCCGCGGCGTCGTAAGAGTTATCTGCTCTAACCCCAAGCATAAGCAGCGGCAGGGTTAAAAGGAGGTTTGGCTTGGCTCGTATTGCTGGCGTGGATTTGCCCCGCGAAAAACGTGTTGAAGTGGCGTTGACTTATATATTCGGAATCGGTCCGTCAACGGCCAAAAAAATCATCGCCGCAAGCAAAGTGAATCCCGACACGAGAGTAAATAAATTGACCGATGAACAAATCGCCAATCTTCGCAATGTCATCGAACAGAATTACAAGGTCGAGGGTGCGTTGCGCAGCGAAATCAACATGAATATAAAAAGATTGATCGATATCGGGAGCTATAGAGGATTGCGCCACAGGCGGGGTTTGCCCGTGCGCGGCCAAAGAACCCGAACCAACGCCAGGACCCGTAAGGGCCCTCGCAAGACGATCGGGCGGAAAAAATCAGATGAATAAATAAATGGAGGATGGCTTGGCCGAAACCGTCAAAAAGAAAAAGAAAAAAGTACAGCGAGTCGAATCAACGGGAGTGGTGCATATAAAAGCAAGTTTCAACAATACCATTATCACGATCAGCGACTCCAGCGGGGGTGTGGTCGCCTGGTCATCGGCGGGTAAAGTCGGCTTCAAAGGGGCCAAGAAATCGACCCCTTTTGCCGCCCAGGTGGCCGGTCAGGCGTGCGCCCGTGAGGCCTTGGAGGCTGGCATGAAAAGGGTGGTCGTGTGGGTTAAAGGTCCTGGGTCGGGTCGAGAAGCCGCCATCAGATCGATTCAGGCCGCCGGTCTGGAAATTGCGGCCATAAAAGACGTAACGCCTATCCCTCATAACGGTTGCCGTCCGCGCAAGAGGAGAAGAGTCTGATGGCCAGATATACCGGTCCAGTCTGCAAACTGTGTCGGCGTGAGGGGATGAAACTGTTTCTGAAAGGCGGCCGATGCGTTACGGACAAATGCGCTATCGAGCGCGCCGCCTACGCGCCGGGACAGCATGGTCAGACCAGCCGCCGCAAAGGGTCCGAATACGGCCTGCAACTTCGTGAAAAACAAAAGACGCGCCGTATCTACGGGCTGATGGAAAAACAATTTCACAACTATTTTGTAAAAGCCTCGAAGAAAAAAGGGATCACCGGCGAAAACCTGCTTCAGCTGCTTGAATGCCGCCTCGATAACCTCGTCTATCGTTTTGGTTTCGCCCCCTCGCGAAAGGCGGCCCGGCAACTGATCCGCCATAATCATATAATGGTCGATAATAAAAAGATTAACGTTCCGTCGTTCAACGTCCGGCCGGGTTCGGTGATCAAGGTCGCTGAAGGCAGTCAAAACCTCGACATCATTCGTGACGCACTCAAAGAGGCCGGCAAAGGCCAGGAACTCGATTGGCTGCGACTGGACAAAGTCAAGCTTGAGGGCCAGCTTCTGGAAATCCCCAAGCGGACCCAAATTCCGACTCTTGTCCAGGAACAGATGATTGTTGAGCTATATTCAAAATAAACCAGGCTATGCGCATTTGCCATGCGCGGAGGCTTTTAGAAAATGAAGTGGAAAAGCATTCAGATGCCCAGAGAGTTGGTTGCGGATCAAAACGTTACCCAGAACAATTACGGCCGATTCATAATCGAACCGCTTGAAAGAGGATTCGGCCATACAATCGGCAATGCCATGCGACGTGTTCTCCTTTCATCAATACAGGGCGCTGCTTTTACCAGCATGAGGATCGACGGGGTCCTGCACGAATTTTCGACCATTTCAGGCGTGTATGAGGACGTTACCGATATCGTCCTCAATATCAAACGTGTCAATCTGAAACTTCTCGGCGACGAACCAAAAAACGTTACTCTCGACGTCAAGACCAAAGGAAAATATACAGCCGCCGATCTCGAACACGATGCCGATCTTGAAATCATGAACCCCGAACAACATATCGTCACCTTGACCGATGATGTAAGATTCCGGCTCGAGCTCGAGGTTTCCACTGGTAGGGGATTCGTGCCGGCCGAATTGAATAAGAAACCCGGCCAACCGATCGGCACGATCGCTCTCGACGCACAGTTTTCGCCGATCACCAAGGTAAACTACGAAGTCGAAAATACCCGCGTCGGCCAGCGAACAGACTTCGACAGGCTGATCATGCACGTTTGGACCAATGGTGCGGTTACGCCCCAAGAATCCTTGGCTTTCGCGGCTAAATTGCTCAGGGATCATCTGGATATTTTCGGCCATGCCGAGCAGGAAATGGAGATGGCCGAAGAGGAAAAGATCGACGAAGAGGTTTTGCGCATCCGCAATTTGCTCAAAATGCGGGTCGATGAGCTCGAGCTTTCGGTTCGTTCTTCCAATTGTCTGCGGGCGGCCAATATTGTCACGCTCGAGGATCTGGTAGTTAAAACCGAAAGCGAAATGCTACGCTACCGGAATTTCGGCCGTAAATCTCTTAATGAATTGAACAATATTTTGAGCGATCTCGGTTTATCGTTTGGCATGGACGTTTCCAAATATAAAGACGATAAGGCTTTGAAGGTATAATATGCGTCACGGTAGAAGAATCAGAAAACTCGGCGTAAAAACCGACCATCGCAAGGCAATGCTGCGGAATATGGCAACCTCGCTTATCTTGCACGGCCGTATTGAAACCACGGTGGCGCGGGCAAAGGCACTGGCGCCGTTCGTCGCCAGATTGATCGGCTACGCCAAGCGGGGAGACCTGCACGCCCGTAGACTTGCCGCCGCCTTTGTCCAGGACAATGAAGTGCTGAAAAAACTATTCGGCGAAGTAGCCGATGAGCTGAAAAATAGAAATGGCGGATTCACCCGCATAGTCAGGGACGGTTATCGAAGAGGCGATGGCGCCGAAATGGCCATAGTGGAACTGCTGATAACAAGAAAAGTCAAAGAAGAAAAGGCCGAGAAAGACAAGAAAGCGGAAAAGTCCACCGACAAGCGCTCGGCAGCCGAAGCGGAAGCCACTACGACAAAGACGAAAAAAGAAAAAAAGAAAGCCAAAGAAAGCGCCAAAAAATAAAGCCGCATCTGCTTGCGCGGCCTTATCGCCTCGAATATCGGGCATTGATCATTCAATGCCCGTTTTATTTTCCGATTCTTTTCCGGAGTATCATTTTGCTTTACTTTGCTCCGCTTCCGCTTTTAATTGGCTGGCATGCCCCGGTTCGATCGTATTTGTTTGCTGGTGCTCGATGCCTGTGGTGTTGGGGAGCTGCCCGACGCCGATGCATATCACGATACCGGCTCCAATACGCTTGGCAATATCGCCAGAAGCATCGGCGGCTTGAGCCTCCCTAATCTCGGCAGGCTTGGTCTCGGTAACATTATCGATATTCCGGGGACGCCTGCGGTTGTCCGGCCGGCCGCCTATCATGGTAGAATGGCTGAAAAATCGGCCGGCAAAGACTCGACAATCGGTCATTGGGAAATCGCCGGCATTATCAGCAAGTCGCCCTTCCCTGTATATCCGGAGGGGTTTCCCGTCGATATCATAACTGCCTTCGAGGCCGCCATCGGCCGAAAGACGTTGGGCAATGTCGCCGCCTCCGGCACTGAAATCATCGCCCGCCTCGGCGACGAGCATCGGCGGACAGGCCGACCGATCGTCTACACCTCGGCCGATTCGGTATTTCAAATTGCTGCCCATGTCGAGGTCATTCCTCTCGAGCAATTATATGAATATTGCCGAATCGCCCGTAAGCTGCTCGTCGGAAAGCATAACGTGTCGCGGGTCATCGCCAGACCGTTCGCGGGATCTTCGGGCGATTACCGGCGCACCGCTGATCGCAAAGATTTCTCACTTGAACCTCCGCAAAAGACGATGCTTGATCTATTGTATGAATCTGGTTTTGAGGTGTTGACCATCGGCAAGGTCGATGATCTTTTTGCGGGCAAGGGGGTGACGAGGGCCGTTCATACCAAATCAAACTCCGAGGGGATCGAGGCAATAATCGAATATTTCCCCGATAAGATCAAGCGAGGTCTTGCATTTGCCAATCTGGTCGATTTTGATATGCTATGGGGTCATCGCAACGATATAAATGGATTTGCCGAGGGGTTAAGGCAATTCGATTCGAGATTGCCCGAAATTCTCGATCGCTTCGGTGATCATGATTTACTTATCATTTGCGCCGATCATGGCTGCGATCCGACCACCCCGTCGACAGATCATTCCCGGGAGTATGTGCCTCTGATTGTTTATTCGCCAAATTTAAGATACAGCGGCGATCTGAGGACGCGCGAGACTTTCGCCGACGTGGCGGCGACGGTTTTGGAAAATTTCGCCTTGCCCCGGCTGGAAAACGGCGAAAGCTTTTTGGGGATTCTCCAATGACCGAAAAAGAGTTGATCGAAAAGGCAAGGCAGGCAAGCACGGCCGCCTATGCGCCATATTCGCATTTCAGGGTCGGGGCGGCGCTGCTGGCCGAAAACGGAGAGGTTTTCACCGGAGTGAATGTCGAAAACTCGTCGTATGGGCTTACTATCTGTGCCGAAAGAAACGCTTTGGCTGCGGCAATATGTCGGGGAATAAGGAGCTTCACCATGATTGCCGTGTACGCCGATGCCGACCCGCCGGTGACTCCCTGCGGCGCCTGCCGTCAGGTACTTTACGAGTTTGCCCCTGCCATGAAGGTCGTTTGCGCCAATGATAAAGGTGATGTTTCCAGATTCACCGTCGCCCAGCTTTTGCCCGATGGATTCGGTCATCCACATGACGACGGAAGAGTCTGATTACAGCTTGGCGCTTTGCTTGATTATCCTGAGCATGGTATCATGAACCCGGTCGAGATTATCGTCCGCAAACGTGACGGCGGCAAACTTTCCGGCGAACAAATCGAATTTATGGTGCGGCGGTACACCGCTGGGGAGATACCGGACTATCAGATGTCGGCTTTCCTGATGGCCGTGTTTTGTCGCTCGATGGACACCGAAGAAACGGCCTGGCTTACCCGGGCCATGCTCGATTCCGGCGAGAAAATCAGTTTCCCTTCTTCGGATTTCCGCTATGTCGACAAACACTCGTCCGGAGGGATCGGCGATAAGGTATCGATCGTTCTGGCTCCCCTTATGGCTGCCTGCGGCTTGAAAGTGCCGATGTTGTCCGGACGTGGTTTGGGCCATACCGGCGGAACTCTCGATAAACTCGAATCGATACCGGGATTCAGAACGGATCTTTCGATAGAGGAATTCAAAATTGGGGTGGAATCGGTAGGCTGCGTAATAAGCGGCCAGACGCCGGAAATCGCGCCCGCCGACAGGAAGATCTACGCTCTTCGTGATGTCACCGGCACGGTCGAGTCGATACCTTTGATTTGCGGCTCGATTCTCTCGAAAAAACTTGCCGCCGGTCCCAACGCCATTGTGTTCGATATAAAATGCGGCAACGGTGCATTCATGCAATCGTTGAATCAGGCGACACAACTTGGTGAAAGCCTGTGTCGTATCTGCGAGGCCATGGGTAAAAAATCGGCCTTCTTGATATCCGATATGAGCCAGCCTCTCGGGAGAGCCGCCGGCAACGCCCTCGAAATCGATGAATGCCTGCAATGTCTGCGTGGTCAGGGTCCTGCCGATCTGAGGCAACTCACTCTGATATTGGGGGCCAAGATGCTTTCCCTGAGCGGAACCGTTTCGGGTGCTGAGGCGATGAACATGATGAATACCGCTATCGTCTCCGGTGCCGCTTATGACAAATTTATCGAGATGGTCAAATTTCAGGGCGGGTCGACGGATGCTTTGCAAAAATCGACCTCTCTGAGGCCAGCGGAAAGAGTGTTGACAATAAACGCCGCTTGCGATGGTTATCTCGAGTGGATTGATACGCGGCAGATCGGAATGCTGATTATTGAAATGGGCGGTGGCAGAATGAAGTTGGGTGAAAAGATCGATCACTCGGCGGGTATCGTATTTCATAAAAAAATCGGCGATTTCACCGCTTGTGGCGACATCATCGCCGAAATTCATTCGTCGGAAAAGATCCCGGCCGATTATCTCAAAACCAGATTTCTATCACTCATTCGATTTTCAAAAGCTGCCGTCGAAGCTCCGCCGTTGATTCTGCAAGATTTCCAATGAACGTAGTCATCCCAAAATATTAAAATCTTTTCCTTGGCCTTTCATTTTCCAGCCTGAATCTTCCTTCCCTTTCCCGATCGGATGAATCGCCGTAATGCCTGCCGGTGCATTGCGTCCGGGGCAAAGTCTCCGCGGTGAAAACGTCCGTGGCCACCCTGCTGCAGTTGGGCGAGGCCAGATTGCCCGATTCAAGACATACGGTGGCGGTAAAAATACCATCGGGCACAGGGAAATCATCTGGCGGCAAATCGGCGCAAGCGGCCTTCATGAATTCCGTCCAGATCGGGAGGGCAGTGGTTGCCCCGACCTCACCTTTATAAATCCCGATCGTGGTCTTGTCATCATAGCCGACCCATACTGCGGTTGTCAGATAAGGCGTAAACCCGATAAACCAGTTGTCGGTGTGCTCGTTGGTGGTGCCGGTTTTGCCGGCGGCGGGACGGTCGAAACCCATCAATCTGGCCGCATAGCCGGTGCCGCCGTCGATTACCGATTTCATCATATCGGTCATGATATAGGCCGTTTGCGGAGACAGGACTTCTTCTTGAATGGCCTTCGTCCGCTTTTCATTGACATTACCGTACCGATCGGTAACGCTGACAATGTAATACGGCTCTTTTCTAATCCCCCAATTGGGGAAAACTGAAAACGCGCTTGCCATTTCCCACACCGTGACCTCGGATGAACCTATCGCCAAAGACGGCACCGGCATGAGCTTCGACTCGATGCCCATTCTTTTGGCGAATGCAACGACTTGCTCGGGGGTGACGAGAGGGTCCATCATCAGCTTGATTGCTATGAGGTTACGAGACTTTTTCAAACCATCGCGCAAGGTCATCTCGCCGAGGAATGAATCGTCGAAATTCGCCGGTCGCCACTCCTGGCCCCCAGCCGTCAAAACAACCGGTGAATCCATAATCAAATCGGTCGGTTTGAATCCGTTGTCGATGGCGACGGCGAACACGAAAGGCTTAAACGAACTTCCCGGCTGCCGGTGGGCTTGAATTACCCGGTTGTATTCGCTCTGTTCGAAATTTTTCCCGCCAACAAAAGCCAATACCTGCCCGGTCCGGTTGTCCAGACACAGCAACGCCGCCTGAATCTGCTTGTAGATTCTTTTCATCGAACCCGGATTTTCGGGATCTTCCACCAAAACGGTGTAATCATCGTAACGGGCGTCACCCGGTTTGATCGTTTCCTCGACGAGGCTCTGAATTTCATCCAGCTTGCGGGTGACCGCCTGCTCGGCGAACCTTTGCAAACGCAAATCAAGAGTGGTATTAACCGTCAAACCGGCGTTGTAAAGGGCATCTTCGCCGTATTTCGCCGACAAATACTGGCGCACGGTTTCGGTGAAATAGGGAGCCCAGCCCTCATTTTCTCCTCGCGACTGAATTTCAAGAGGCATTGCTTTCAGGCTGTCGGCCGCCCGCCGGCTGATTTTGCCGTATTCGACAAGGCAGTCGTAAACGATATTTCTGCGGGCCAACGCCCGATCGGGATGGCCGATCGGATTGTAGCGATTGGGCGATTTAAGCAGGCCGACAAGAATTGCACATTCGGGCAAAGTCAACTTCTCGGCGCTTTTCGAAAAATAAGTCTCGGCGGCCGCCTCGATACCGTATGCGCCTTTGCCGAAATAATGCTGGTTCAGATACATCTCGATTATCTGTTGTTTTGAGTAGGTC
>CAZHVC010000028.1:0-10222 GCA_964535765.1 uncultured Ignavibacteria bacterium
GTCAGACAAAAAGCCGTGCCGATAGCCAGGGTCAGTTCACTTTTTGCCAAGGGAGTCACCTGTCGGATAGATTTTGATATTCGCCTTTTTCCTCAAATCAGCCATCAGGGAATCATAGGCGATCTGTTGTTTTTCGGCCAGGATCGCCTGTGCGATATCGTCCCGGACCTCCTCTAACGGAATGGCGGCGCCGCTGGCACGTCTGTCTTTGACCAGAAAAATGTGATATGCCCCCGCCTGTGATTTTATCGGTTTCGTGAATTTTCCGATCGGCAGGGGAGTTATCTCGTCGATCATCGCTTTTTCGAGCGCGGCAATCGGCAGGAATCCGATATCGCCTCCACGTCTGGCGGTCGAAGTGTCTTCGGAATAGTCTTTAACCAGCTGAGCGAAATCGTCTCCCGCCTGAAGCCTTTTGTAAACAGCTTGGGCCGCACCCTCGCTGCGAAGTACGATATGGCTTAGATTGACCGTTTCCTCGTTGCTGGTGAATCGGGCCGATTCTCTTTTATAAGCGGCGACCACTTCGCTGTCGGTAACATTGATTTTCTGGCCGATGGTCGATTCGAGGAAACGTCTGGCGATAATCGTCTTGCGCGCCTGGTCGATTTGAGGCAAAATTTGAGGATCCTGATCTATTTTCTGTCGAACCGCCTCTTGATATAAAATTTCGAGCTCAACCCAGGACTGAATCGCTCTTTCCATGTCCTCGGCGGTCAGGTTGGCCCTGTATTCAAGCGGGAATTGGGCAAGCAGGTATTCTTGAGTTGCTTTTTGCCCGTTGACCTCGGCGATTACCTTGCCATCCTGCGCCTTGGAGGAACAGCCGGCGACAAACGTCAAGACCACGGCGAAAACTACGAACTTTGCTTTCATGATTTCTTCTTTCCGGTAACCAGATTGGCCCTCAACAATTCAAGGTCTATATAATTTTCCACTTTCCTTTTACGCTCAGCGATCCAATTTTGCCTGGCCTGAGCCTGTTTTTCCTGAAGAATCTCTTTTTGGATGGCAGCCCATGCCTGTTCGAGAGTCAACTGGACCGGCTGACCGCTGGAAGCGTCGATATAACGGCTGCTGTCGGCCTTATAGCGGGCTCTGATTTCATCATCGGCCACCTGCACCGAACCCATTATTTTGGCCTGCATATACCTGTAGACCTGAGCGTTTCTGGTGTCGTCGATAATGCGTTGATATTCCGGCTCTTTATCGATTCCCCTGGCCCGGCCGTAAGCAACCGACAAAATCGGCGCCAGCTTGTTGGTAAGAACGTACATAACCATTTTTTGATTCGTCAGATCAACGCCGCGTTCATTTCTGTAGGTCTCGAAATGTCGCAGAAAATCGCCGGCGGTCAAGTTTATGACGTCGGATATGCCCAAAGGCATGGCCGCCTCGTTGGCATTAAGGTCGGATGATTTAAGGAAAGGCCGCGGTGTCATGTTTTTTTGGAGTTCGGCTCTTTGGATACTATCGAGTTTGGCCGAAAGCATTTTCAGACAGGTTTGATTGATACGCAGATTGAATTCCTTCGCCAGCTTGTCATAAAAGGAGTTCTGAATGATTTTTCTGCTTCTGTTGATATAAAGATTGCGGTATCTGCTCAGTTGGGCCTGGAAATCCTCCTCCGAGAACTCGTTTCTGGCGATCATTTTTACGATATGCCATCCGTATATGGTCTCGAACGGCCGGGTGATTTGATTCGGCTTGAGCCCGAACGCCTTTTCCTCGATTTCAGGGATCAACGTTCCGACCCGGATCGTACCGAGACTGCCTCCTTTAGCGGCCGTCGTCGAATCTATGGAAAAAGCGACGGCCAGCTCGGCGAATCTTTCGGGATGAGCCTCCAGAATGCCGTAAAGACTGTCGCAAGTGCCTTTATCCCTGGTCACGATCTGGGAAATCTCGATCGTCCCGCCGTAGTAATTCCAGAAATTTCTGACTTCGGCGTCATTGCTGCCATCGGGAACCTTGCTGGCTACCTCGCGGTCGAAAACTATATTGCCGATCAAGGTAGCCAGAGAGTTGCTGTCCAGCACGACGGAATCGCCATAGCCGGATTCGAGCCCACCGTCGGCAAGCAGCATTTTGTCGAGATGTTGCTCAAGATAAGCCTTTTTCTGTTGAAACTCATCCTCTTCGTTCTCGAAAGCGGACTGGGAAAAACGTTTGTTAAGTTCGCCGAGGGTGTAGCTCAAACGGCCTGCTTTCAATATCACCGCATCGTCGGCATTTCGGCCGGGTGAACAGCCGGCTATCAGAACGATCGATACAGCCGCGGCCATCAGTTTCTTGATAGAATACATCTACTCTTTATTCCTTTCAATTCGTAATGATTTGCTCATGAGAATCCAGCCCTCAATTTAGCCTAACCGACCATTTTCTGCAAAACATTTTTTGCTTCAGCCGATCTCGATTCGGTATCCGGCAGGGTTACGCACATGGTCAAAGCGCCGTCGAACTTGAATTCGATGGGATGGTTAATCGCCTTTACCCATTTCTGGATATGGCTGCGATCGAATCCGGCATGTTCGGGAAACTCCATTGTCATTTTCACCCCTTTCAATTCCAGGGAAACAAGCCGGAGTTTTCGGGCCAACTCTCTGATGGCCGCCACCGCCGCCAGGTTGGCGACCGTCTCGGGGGCCGGACCGTAGCGATCTTCCAATTCCAACAAAAGGTCGTCGATGGCGGATTGCCCGGCGGCGCCGGAAAACCTGCGGTAAACGTCAACCCTTTGCAGCGAATCGGCGATATAATTCTCCGGCAGGAACAGATCCAAGTCGGTGGTGATTTTCACATCGGCAAGGTGTTCTTCCAGCGATTTCCCCTTCAACTGGGCGACCGCCTCTTCGAGGAGCCTGATATAAAGATCGAAGCCAACCTCCTCGATGAACCCGTGTTGCTGATGACCCAGTAAATTGCCGGCTCCCCTGATCTCCAGATCGCGCATCGCCAGATGAAACCCCGAGCCGAGCTCGGTGAATTCCTCGATCGCCCTCAGCCGTTTGCGGGCCTGCCGATTCAGCAGTTTCAGCGGCGGAATCAGTAGGTAGGCATAGGCGCGCAAATTGGATCGGCCGACGCGTCCCCGCAGTTGATACAATTGGGCCAGGCCGAGCCTGTCGGCGCGCACGACTATCAGGGTGTTCACCGTTGGGATATCCAGACCGGATTCGATGATCGTAGTCGAAAGAAGAAGGTCGTATTTTTTGTCATAAAAATCTTTCATGATCTTTTCCAGGTTGCGTTCGTTCATCTGGCCGTGGGCGACGGCGATCCGGACCAGCGGCAGTAGGTTTTTCAAATAATTGTAAAAAGCATCGATCGATTGCACACGATTGTAAACGACGTAGATTTGTCCGTTGCGCGCCAATTCGCGGTTGACTGCCTCGATAATAAGCCGATCGGAAAACGGTGCCACCTCGGTAACGATAGGCAGACGATTTTGAGGAGGCGTGTTGATCACCGACATGTCGCGGGCGCCGGCGAAAGCAAGCTGCATAGTGCGCGGAATCGGGGTTGCGGTCAAAGTCAAGACGTCGATCTGGCTGCGGAATTTTTTCAGTTTCTCTTTGTGGTTGACGCCGAAACGATGCTCTTCATCGATTATCAACAGACCAAGGTCTTTGAACTTTATGTTTTTTTGAAGCAGCATATGAGTTCCGATCACTATATCGATCGTCCCGGAGGCAAGGCCGGCTTTTGTTTCTTTTGCCTGTTTCGGCGTGCAGAATCTCGACAGCAGCGCAATTTTCACCGGAAATTCGGCCAATCGTTCGGTGAAAGTCGCCATATGCTGGGCAGCCAGAATTGTGGTGGGCACGAGAACCGCCGCCTGCTTGCCCGAATCGACCGCTTTCAGCGCGGCTCTGATCGCCAGCTCGGTTTTGCCATAGCCGACATCGCCGCATATCAGCCTGTCCATAGGCACGGGCTTTTCCATGTCGATCCTGATGTCTTCCATCGCTTTCAGCTGGTCGGGTGTTTCCTCGTAGGGGAAAGAGGCCTCGAGCCGATGCTGCCATTCGCCGTCCGGTTTGGCGGCGAACCCGGGGAAAGCCTGGCGTTCGGCATAAAGCGAGATCAACTCGCCGGCCATTTCGAGGACCGCCTTACGGGCGCGGGCTTTGGTTTTCTCCCAGGTGGCCGTTCCAAGTTTCGATAACCGCGGTTCGCCGTCTTTGCCGGCGTATTTCTGAACCCGATGAAATTCCTCGATCGGTACGTAAAGGCGATCGTCACCGGCATAACTTAGGGCAAGGCAATCGCGTTTTCGCCCGTCAACCATCAGAGTCTGCAGGCCATCGAATCGGCCTATGCCGAAATCGACATGAACGACGAAATCGCCGGGGTTCAGGCTCGTGTAATTGGCCAGAGCCACTCCCTCGCGGAAACGTCGGAGCGATCTTCTCGGGTGATGACGGGCGAATAATTGGTGATCGACAAGATACCAGCGGCGCAAATCGAGCAGGGCAAAACCGAAGGTCAGGCGGCCGATATGAAAATCGATCGGTGCTTCGATACCATCGACGAGCTCTTCCAGACTTTTTTTGTGCGAGGCCGTTTCGCAAAGAATCGCGATCCGGTATCCTTCCTGGTGCATCTCTTTCAGGCGCTTTTTGATATGCGCCAAGTTGGAACCGAAATTTTCCTGAGGCAAGGTCCGATAAACCAGATCGGCGGCGTCGGGATCGGTCGTGAGATGCAATTCAATTGATTGGAAATTATCGATCGCCGATCGCAAAAAACTTTCGCCAAAATAGATTTTTCCAGGCGGCGCGGCGGGAAATTCACCGATCATCTCGAAGCGCGCTTTGGCGGATTCGCCGAAAGCCGACATCTGTTGAAAAACCAGGTCGGGTTCGTCGATAATCACCAGCGCATTTTCCGGCAGGTGCTCGAAAACGCTCGACCGGCGATCATTCAGCAACGGCCAGACGAATTCGAGACCGTCATAATCGCCGAAGTCGCCCAAGGCCACGTGCAGAGCCTGGGCTTTTTTTTCGGGAAGTTCATGACTTAGTCGATCGAGCGACTTTTGCTCAAAAAGGAATTCGCGCCTGGGCAACACATGCGCCTCGCCAATGCGGGCCAAGGACTTCTGGGTAAGCACGCTGAAGGTGCGAATCGAGACGATTTCGTCGCCGAAAAATTCCACCCTGATCGGATCGTCATGGGTTGGGGAAAAGAAATCGATTATGCCGCCCCTCACCGAGTATTCGCCGATCGCCTCGGTCATCGGTCGCCTTACAAAGCATAACCGGTTGAGTAGATCGATCAGCGCCGCGGGGTCGGCCGATGCCCCGACTTTCAGCCTGAGATTATTTTCAGCCAGAGTGGCCCGATCGATCGTCGGCTCCATGACCGCCTCGACGGAGGCGGTGATCACCACCGGCCGGGATTGACCGAGTTGACTCAACGCCCTGATCCGCTGTCCGACAACGTCGGCATGGGGAGCGCGAATTTCATAGGGAGCTGTTCCCCAGGATGGAAAATGCCCTAAGTTTTCGTCCCCGATAAACCCCCTCAAATCGTCGTTGAGCGATTCCGCTTCCTCGGTTCCGGCGGAAATCACCAGAATCGGGCGGCCGGCGGTCAGGAACGAATGAGCGATCGGTAGGGCTTTTGCGGATCCGGCCAGACCGGCAATCGTGATCACCTTAAGATCGGGATGGGTCAAGAACCGATCGAGCGACCGGGTCGTTTCAAGACTCGTGAAATCCCGAAGCAAATTCTGAAAAACCATAAACACGAAAATCCCGCACCCGAAAGAAGGGGGCGGGTGAATCCGGCAAATTCGGCGTCAATCCATTTTCCGGGCAACCATTATCAAGCGCGGCGACTGCGCCGAGTAAAGCGATCCATTAAAGTCGCCGTATACTTCGGTCAATTTCAGGCCGACCTTTTGGAACAAGTTCAGCATTTCCGTCAACGTATAAAGCCTGAAAGAATATTCCAGCCGCCGATTGCCGTTATCCTTGTCGATCAGCTCGAGACTTATTTCGAGTCTCGATTTGAAAAAATCGAAGAACCTTTCCTCCAGCACGACCGTTCCGTTATCGATCGTCCATCTTTTGGGCTGAAGGGAATGGATGATGTGATCTCGATTTACGGTATCTATGACGAACTGCCCGTCCCTTTTCAGGGAGCGGGCGACTCCTTCGAGCACCATCAGGTCTTCGGATTCGTTTTCGAAAAAGCCGAATGCGGTGAATAAATTTATGACGGCGTCGAATTCGTGCAAATGCTGGATATGCCGCATATCGGCCTTTTCGAGGTTCAATTTGACGCCAACCAGATCGGCGCGCTTACGCGCCATCTGCAAGAACCGTTCGGATATATCGATTCCGGTTACATCAAAACCCTCTCCGGCCAGCACGATTGCGTGTCTGCCGAAACCGCAACACAGATCGAGTATTTTCGCCGGCGGCTTAATCTGCAGCATCCGCAGAATCGCGGCCACCTCCGAGGGCGCCCGCTGTTCGGTATGCCCATACAGCTTCAAATAATCTTCGGTGAAATATTTCTGCCACCATTCCATGATCACTTCCCGAAAAAGCTGAGGCCGATCAACTTGTAGCACAATTTCGCCGCGGCGAAATCCGCATATTCCAATCCGTGACGGGGAGACAATTCGACCACGTCAGCCCCGATGATCTTTCTGTTTTTGGCGATATTTTCCAGCAGAAGCATCACCTCATCCCAATAGAGCCCACCCGGCTCGGGGGTTCCGACCGCCGGCACCACCGCCGGATCGAAACCATCGAGATCCACAGTGATATAAACATTATCGGTCAGTCCCGCCATGATTTTCTCAAAAATCCCGGTATTATTGCGAAATTCCTCCGGGCTGATCAGGCGTTGGCGAAACTTCTTTTCGTTATCGCTCCCCGAATAACTTCTTATTCCCACCGACATGAAGGGGACCGTTTCGGCGACCCGCGCCATGACGCAGGCATGCGAATATCGACTGTCTTGGTAGCTTTCGCGCAGGTCGGTATGGGCATCGATTTGCAAAACGGACAATCTTTCAAAGCGCCGGGCATGCGCCGAAACCAAAGCCGCCGTGATCGAGTGTTCGCCGCCGAGGGCAAGTACGAACTTGCCGTCGTCAAGCAAAGCACCGCAGGCATTGGAAATCAGCCGCTGCATCTCATCGGGTGAGGCGGCCACTTGCTCCAATTCGGGCATGGTGGCGATCCCGATTTCCGATGCATCCAGCCCGAGCTTATGATCGAACGTCTCGACCTGCCTCGATGCCGCCAAAATCGCCGCCGGCCCATAACGTGCCCCGGCTAGATATGACAAAGTCAAATCGTATGGTATCGGCAACACGGCGGCCTTGGCGGTCGAGTAGGTCGAACGCTCTTCCGGCAAACCGAGAAAATTGTGGGCGATGGTGCTCATCCGGTCAGTCCGGCCACTACGAACCAGCGGCTGCTTTTTTCGATCGACTCGGCGGGGTCGAACGAAGAAACGGCTATCTGCGTAAAACCAGCTCTTTTAAGCGACCTCAAGACGGTATCGAATTCAAAAGCTTTTTCCATAATCTCCTGCTTGAATCGGCGGTAAAGTCCGGATTTTCGTCTGATAAAGCCCTCGATCGTTATTTGCACCCGCATATATTTTTCGTCAAAACGGCCACTCGTGATAACAGTATAATCCGGCGTGGTCTTCAAGTCAAAGGATTCCCATCCGGCCAGTCCGGCCGGGCTCAGCAGATCGAATACAAACAGGCCGCCGGGCAAAAGATGTTTGGCGGCATTGCCGATAAAGCTGTTCAAGTCGCGTCTCGAGCAAAGGTGGTTTAGGCTGTCGAAAAAACAGCAAACGATATCGAAACGATCCTCGAGCTTCAGCGAAACCATATCACCGACGATGAATTCGGCGTCGGGATTCTTCTTCCGGGCAATCGTCAACATGGCCGGCGAAAGATCGACTCCGGTCAGGGAAAGTTTGGTGTTTCTCAATCGATATTCAAGCTCGCCCGTGCCGCAGGCGAAATCGAGCAGGGAACGGGCCTCAGGCAGTCTGAATTTGAGGATGGTTTTCAATCGATCGGCGCACTCGGCCGCGAATTCGTTCCAGCCGAGCCTGTCGTAATGGGCGGCGAAATCAGCGTACGGTGGCGATCCGGTCCGATGGAATTTTCGCTTAACGGCCAATCCCCTCGTTTAACATAATATCGATGATAACAGATCCTCGGCCGATATGAACTTATAGAAAAAACGATACCTATCGAAAATTGCGCTTAAACAAAGCGAAAATCGGGCAGCCGTCAATCACACAGGAATACGGCGGCGGCCACCACGGTCGTCCACAGTCCTCGCTTATTCCCCTCGGCCGATTGCGTAATATTCGTCGAGCGGACGATTTTCCCGGATATCTTGTAAATCTCCTTCTTCTCGTCATACGATTTGTCAACGTCGAACTCGATGCCGAGGGTCGAGGCTAGCATGGTGGCGGCCAAATCTTCGGCGTAATCGCCTGATTTTCTCTCGGTCATGCCATAGGCTTCATGCTCGGAAAGATATCCGTATTGAGATCTGTCCTGAGGAATGGCCAGCCCGACGGAAGCGGAAATCAGGCGGTTCGGTTCGTTGGTATCGGCGCGGCTCATCACGCAAAAGACGATTTCTCCGGGCTTGAGTTCCTTCAGGCCGACTTTTTTGGGGATCAGTTTGCAGTAAGGCGGAAATATCGATGATACGTGGACTAAATTGAATCCGGCGATGCCGGCTCCTCTCAAGGCCAGCTCAAACGAAGATAATCTTTCCTTGTCGGTGCCCACGCCTTTTGTCAGAAACATCCTCTTTGGAATAATCATCCGCTATTCCTCCTTATGCTTCGGTGTAAGCATCGCAGATTTTAAATCATGGGGTCGGCCATTTCAATATAAATTAAGCGGCGGGGCAATTTTTTTGTCGGGAACAAAGCGGGCGAATCCAGGGGGCTTTCGTCGGCCGACCACCGATAGTCCGGTGGGCTACTCATACAGGATTATTTCCGTGGCCGCGGCCGCCGAATCAGCTTTGACCGTATCGACAACCTCGATCGTAATCCTGTATCTGCCGGGCTTGAATTTTGAAAAATCGAGCGTCACCAATCTTCGTTCGTAAGTCTCGGCACCGCTGCCGTCAAAAACAGTCGTTATCTCCTCGGCCACCTGATATCCGGTGATCACGCCGATCAACCTGGGGCGTTTCATGCGGGAGATCGTCTGCTTGACCCGGTAGGCGGTTCGGCCGGACCGGTCGAGTCCGAGATTGTAAAATTCGAAATAAACCACGACCGGCTCGCTCACGAAATAGCTGTTTTCCAGATTGGTAAATAGTCGGAGGGTTTTCCTGTTTATCGGCGTCACGGCTTCGATTTGTTCGAGCCGGCGGGCCAAAATCAAATCCGATATCTCCAACCTTTCGGTGTAGAAATTCCGCAGGGCCGTTTTGGTCTGGCTTATTCCCCTGCCGCCGGCCGATCTGTCGGCGAACGACAAAGAAACGACAGCCGAATCGGCCCGCGCCGCAAGCCGAAAATTATCGCAGATGGCCAGCCGCGGGTTTTGCACAAGGGTCGGCAACACGGTATAGGTCCGTTTTTCGGCAAACGAATCGAGCTTCACCAGAGCCGGAGTGTGGAGGGCCGCCCGTATCTCGATTTCGACCTTGGCCAGCTCATCGGCAAAAGCAAACGACAGTTCGGAATGGGGAATGTTGAAAAATATCTCGAGCTCGGTGGCCCCGCGATTTCCCTTGAACTGGTAGATTCCGTATTTGAACGCCAGCGGCTTGCCCGGGGAATATCGATAGCGCTGACCGATGGTCCGGGCGAGATGATCGGAAATAAATTCCGGATCGTTTCGCCGTCGGCTCGAGGGATCGGCAAAATCGGCAAACGGAAAGGTGAAATCGCCGTCGTGATAAATATCGACGAATGTGAGAGCCACAGGTTTTCCGTTTATGATATATTCCCAGACCCAGCTGGAAGGCTCCGGCGGCCTGGCCAATGCATCGCCGAAAACGTATCGCTTGCTATCGGGCGATCCCAGGCGAATATAGGTTTCCCCGCGTTTGGTGTTTTTGCCCCTTATATTTTTTTCGGGGATCGAAAAAGCGATTTCGGCATACACCTGCCTGGCGAAATGCTCCAGGCGCCTTTCGTTGATTCCGGTGGTCAAATCGGGGTCCAGGTTTTTCCAAAATGAGGCGATCTCTTTTTG
>CAZHVC010000029.1:0-10030 GCA_964535765.1 uncultured Ignavibacteria bacterium
CGTACGGCCGGGCCAAGCTTTCATCTTCGCCCACGGTCTTTCCGTTCATTTCGGACTTGTCGAGAGGCCGCCGGGAATCGGTTTTTTGTTGGTTGCGCCGCACGCGCCCGGCATTCGGCTGCGTGAGAACTACCTTATCGGAAAAGGTGTACCGGCGTTTATCGCCGCAGCGGTGAAATCGTCCGCGGCTTTGAAACTGGCGGCGGCTTATGGCAAGGCGATCGGCTGCGCCCGTGCGGGTTTGCTCATCACCACTTTCGAAAACGAAGCTATCGGCGACATATTCGGCGAACAGGCGGTGCTTTGCGGTGGCTTGGCCGGATTGCTGCGCGGCGGATTCAAGACCCTGGTCGATTCAGGCATGCCGCCGCAAAACGCCTACCTCGAATGCGTCTATCAACTCGACCTGATCGTCGATTTGATCAAACGTTTCGGAATCGAGGGAATGTATCGTCGGATCAGCGTGACCGCCCGCCAGGGAAGCCGTCGTGCCGAAAATATCGTAATCAACAGGCAAAGCCTCATCGGCATGTCGAAATTGCTCCGCCGGATCAAAAGCGGAGAGTTCGTGAAAGAGCTGCTGAAAACGGCCGGCAAATCGGGTGGTTCAATTCGAAAAAAGAGCCGTACCGATCCGCTGGATCGAGCGGCTCTCGTGTTCAATCGCAGGTTCGATACTTAGATTTTCAAAAAATTTTTATCGGCGGTTCGACCGGAAATCATCCTGACTTCGATTTCCTTGTTGTCCTGTCGGCCGTGATCGCAGTCTTTCAGACGGCCATGGCAGGAGGGGCAGGCAAGCAACACGATCGACCCGGTCTCGGCTATCCAGCCGCAATTGCGGCAATGCCTAATCTCCTGATGATTCATGCCTGTTTCCGATCGAAGTTGAAATCTCTGGCGATGCTTCGCGACAGCTCGATACTTATTCTATTGCCGCAGCGCCGGCAGTAATATTCGTCCCAATCGCGCACCAGCTTGCCACCGCAATCATGGCATATTTTTTTGGCTTTCTGACTATTCATTTTCGCTCCAATTATCTAACGGCCAATATCAGCAGACTGACGCCGCTTAGCGCGTATGGCAAAACGGTAGTGAACGGCAGGCAGAGATAAAGCGAAATCCCGTAAGCCGCCAGCGAGCCGATTGTGCCGATTACCAGCGCCCACTTAAGCAACGGTTTGATCATTAAAAGGCCTGCTATCAGGGCCAGGAACAGCAATATCATTTCACTATGATTGGAAAGATATTCCACCGGTTCCGGGAATCCGCCCAAGCAATTCTCTTGCCCCCTCCCGAATCAGGCCATATTGAGCAATCAGCCAGTCGAGGATAGGTTTCATTAATTGAATGATCTCCTTCACCGAGCTATTCCTCCACCGGCTCTATGGTGAGCGATGATTCGCCGACCCGTTTCAAGCCGACCATCCGTTCGGTGAGGAAATTCTGGGAGGTAATCCACTGCTGAGACATCTGCAAAACCTCTTCCTGCGTGACCTCCTCGATCCAGTCGATTATCATATTGTCGACTCTGGTGTTGTCAACGAGCAGGTCTTCCATAGTCAGAGTGAATTTCATTTTCATGGCCGCTCCCTTGTTTGTTTCCGCATAAGACAAAACAAAGGGTGTGCCTATTGGCGGAAAAGGGTCGGCGGCTTGAAACATCGAGGTAACATTCATGCTCATAAAGAATTAGCCGCTCGAGATCGGTTTCCGCAGCGGCCTGATCGGGGCCGTCTGCAGCGTCGATTCGTTAAAGTATGGGAAGCACCCTATATTATGTGGCGACAGGACTTATTCCCCGGCAACCGACGTTGCGATTGATTGATTTAAGAGGAGAAATCATTCCGAGCCCTTTCGGGCGGTAGCGAGCATTTGGCGGAATTGAAGCGGATTCGGGACAACATCGGCATTGCCAGCGGCAATTCTGCTGATGATTGCTCAATCCGACAAAAATCGACCGCCGTCACCTAATGGAGCGGCGGTCGATAACTTTCAGCGGCGGTCTGGATTCCGTCAATGACAATATTTAGTGTCGTTCCCCCGAGGGGATTTTTCAGCCTTTTTCCTGAGCTGCTTTTTTCAGCTTTTCGTTGGCGAAAATGGCGATTTCCACGCGTCGATTCTGTTGTCTGCCCTCGGCGGTGTCGTTGCTTGCGATCGGTTGCGATTCGCCGTAGGCCATGGTGCGGAATCGGCCGGGATTCACCTGTTGGGAGGCCAGAAAATTGGCCACCGACTGGGCCCGCCGCAGTGACAGATCCATATTATACTCTTCGGAGCCGGTGTTGTCGGTATGGCCTTCGATAAGGACCTCGGTATCGGCGTATTTATTCAAAATCACGGCCAGCTTTTGCAGATTCTCCTGAGCCTGCGTTTGTAGAGACGATTTGTCCACTTCGAAAAGAATGCCCGAGTCGAAAGTGATCTTGATTCCCTCGCCGATTCTTTCGATGCGCGCCCCCTCGATATCCCTTTGCATTTCCTCGGCTTGTTTATCCATGTAATTGCCGATATAGGCCCCGGCGGCTCCCCCGATAGCCGCTCCGAGAATCGCTCCGACCGCCGTATTGCCGGCTCGGTTTCCGATTACTCCGCCGATTACCCCGCCGGTCGTGGCGCCGATTATCGCCCCTTTGTCACGGCGTTTGAGGTTTGAGCAGCCGAAGGCCGCCAACAACATGACCGCCGCCATGCCGATCGCCAAAATTTTGCCAATCCGGCGTTCGGTTGCCGCGGCGGTGATTGATCCGTTCATCATTTTCCACTCCTTTTGTCTGAATTCCCGAACGATATTATCGGACAATCCGCCTTTTTGCAAAATATTTCCAGGTTGAGAATTTCGGGATTATTTTTCATTGCAACCGTTCACAATCGGGCAGGATTTTTTCAACTCAAGGTCTTCAAGATAACTTTATTTTTTCCAGCGGCGTATAAATCGGCCCTGCCGGCATCAGAACCGATTTGTAAACCACGATATGATCGACCGAAAACGGCTCCGACCGGAAGACGGCCGTGTTCAACGCCGCCATCAGTCTGCCGAGATCGCCTGCCTTCTTTATTCGACCTATAGTAAGGTGGGGCGCAAACGGCTTATCGGTGTTGCCGAATCCGGTTTCGCGGCAGACCTTTTCCACGGTCTCCGCCAGAACCCTCATTTTTTCGATTTCTCCGCTTGCGCCGATCCAGATGACCCGCGGCCGACGTTGGTCAGGAAAACAACCGAGACCCGCCAAATCGATCGTCAACCGGCTGATATCGGCCAGGGCCGTCGTCAATCGTTCCCCGAGGCGGGCGACGGAATTCCTCGGGATATCGCCGAGAAAACGGAGCGTGAAATGAATATTGGACGCTTTGACCCAGGTGATACCTCCCGCCAAAGGCTTGAACGTCGTTATCAACCTGTCCACCTCGCGTTTGATATCATCGGGAATGGGAACGGCCACGAAAGCCCTGATATTTTCCATGATGCAGATAATATATCGGCCGCAAGGCCGCCTGGCAAGGGACAATCGACATCGCTTTTTGATGAAGTCCTGCGGAGCCCGAAGGGGAAACCATCGTTGGCTTATTTAAGCGGACTCCTTAAAAGTATTTTTCGCCCAGTATCCTTTTCAAGCGGTCGATCATGGCTTGATGATGAGTTCCCTGCCAGTAGATTCTGTTGCACGATGGACATTGATGAAAATGTGATTGTGTTTTCAATATGAAAGGAAATACCCGATCGGCGATTTCGTCTCGGGTTGCATCTCGGCAGAGCTCATTGCAGACAAGGCAGCGGCTGAACAGCGCCTTATTATCGATTGTCAAACCGAACCCCTGAAACACTTTCAGCAGTTGTTTTTCGGGGTCGTCGCAATCGATATGCATGGTTTTGGCCGGCCCGATTTTGGCCAGAATCCGGCGATCGCGGGTCAAAACTATTCTGTTTTCTTTGAGGGCGATCGCGATCAAACGGGCGTTTTCAATCGTCGGATCGAAATGGGTGTCGTAGCCGAGAAGACGAAGAAATTTCGCCAGTCTGCCGAGGTTATCGTCGCAAATGAATTTCATCCCGCTCATATAAAATATAATACTTTCGTCTTCAAAGCGATCTCGATTTCCGACCAGGCAGCCCGAATTCGGTGTGGAAAACCTGTTGAAAAACGTTCCGGGCGAACTCAAAATCGATCGAGGTCGGCAAAAAATTTATGGGAATAATATCCATCTTGTTAATCTGCAATCGACTATGAACTGTCGTTTCGACAACGCTTTTGATTTGCAGGCGTGTGGATAACTTGTGGAAATTCGATGTTCGGGAAATGGAGAAGGTTATGAGACTCCGCGCGAATTCGTTTTGATATTTTTACTGTTCAGATTTTTTAATAATACCTTTGCTTATCGCCGGACAAATTTCTTAAATTAAATTGCCGTCGCCGTGCGGTATCATTGATGTGAAACCGAATTGGAGTTGATTTATGAGTCATGCAGCAACCGGGGGCAAGATAATTCTGGGTGTTTCGGGCGGAATAGGCGCATTCAAGGCCTGCGAACTATTGCGCCTTTTAATCAAGAACGGGGCCAAAGTGCGCGTGGTCATGACCGATTCGGCGCAAAAATTCGTGACACAACTGTCCTTTTCCGCCCTCGGAGCGGAATCCGTTTCCACCAGCATGTGGGATTTGAATCGCGAAGCGCTGGAACACGTGAGCTGGGCTGATTGGGGCGAGTTGTTCGTGGTGGCACCGGCCACCGCTAATATAATCGCCAAGATGGCCGCCGGTATCGCCGACGATGTTTTATCCACCCAACTGCTGGCGTTCGCCGGGCCGATTTTAGTCGCCCCGGCGATGAATGTCAGGATGTGGCAGAATCAGGCGACCCAACGCAATGTCGCCGAGCTGTCTAAACGGGGGGTATATTTCATCGGTCCGACAATCGGCCATCTGGCGAGCATGATCGAAGCCGCTGGAAGGATGGTGGAGCCGGAACAGATTTATCGACGGGCTATGGAGATTCTCGGGCATGCCGGCGCTATGGCCGGCAAAAAGCTCGTTATCACCGCCGGACCGACCGTGGAGCCGATCGATCCTGTTCGCTATATATCCAATCGCTCCTCCGGCAAGATGGGGTTTGCTCTGGCGGCCGCGGCTATCGAGCGGGGCGCCCAAGTCAGCTTGATTTCCGGGCCGGTGAATCTATTGCCGCCGCCGAAAGTGAAATTTATCCAGGTGGAAACCGCCGCGCAGATGCGGAAAGCGGTCAAAGAGGAATTCAGCGAAGCCGACGCCTTGATCATGGCTGCGGCGGTGGCCGATTTCCGCGCCAAAAAGGTGGCGCAACATAAAATAAAAAAGAACGGCAAATCTCCAGTATTGGAACTTGCCGCCAACCCCGATATCCTGAAAGAAATAACGGCGAAAAAGGGGAAACGGATCGTTGTCGGTTTTGCGCTCGAAACAGAGAAGCTGATCGCCGGCGCCGAAAAGAAACTCAAAGAAAAGAAGCTGGATATGATCGTGGCCAACAATCCGACTGAGCCGGGCGCGGGATTCGGTTCCGATTTCAACCGGGCGGCCATTATATTGAAAGGGAAAAAACCGTTGCAATTGGAGCTGATGACCAAGACCGCTCTTGCCAACAGGGTGTTGGATGAGATCGGGAAATTGCTGTGAGGAACAAAGCTCAAGAAAATCGTGAAAAATGTTATAGCTATTGAAGGGAATTCAACCTGACCCAACTTATCGGGGGCATCGGCCGACGGCATGCGGTCCCGATCAAAAGAAAACAATAAAGGATGCCGTTATTCCGGAGTTGACCCGTGCGCCGAGCGACAACCGGGGGTAGTAGGATCGAAACATTCGCTATTTTGATGAATCATGAATGTCGGATCTGGTTCGGCATGACGAAAGCAAATAGATGATTGACATCATGCTCGAGGAGGATCGCTAAATCGGTGACAACAGATAAAGAGCAGCTTATCGGACGTTATCTCAAGCAAAAGCTCGAATCGGGCAGGAAGACGATTTACTTGCCTTTTGACCACCGGCCGATTGGCGCCATAGCGGACAACAAGCCGACCACCCTCGAACCGCTGGCTATCGAGGATTTCGCCCGGACCGAGACGCTGGAGCAGCTTTACGAGACGATCAAGGATTGCCAGATGTGCCAGCTGGGCGCCACTCGTCACAAGTTCGTTTTCGGGGTGGGAAATCCGAAAGCCGAGATCATGTTCATAGGCGAGGCGCCCGGCCACGAGGAGGATATGAGAGGCGAGCCGTTCGTAGGGCGCGCCGGTCAGCTTTTCACCAGGGCGCTTGCGGCGATGGGGTTAAGGCGCGAAGATGTCTATATCGCCAATATACTGAAATGCCGCCCGCCGGAAAATCGCGACCCGCTGCCGGAAGAGGCGGAAACGTGCGAGGTATATCTGTTGCATCAAATAGCGCTTATCAAGCCCAAGATCATCTGCAGCCTCGGACGAATCGCCGCCCAGAGATTATTGCGTACCAACATGACCCTGGGTCAGATGCGGGAACGCTGGTTCAATTTTCAGGGGATCCCGTTTATAGTAACCTATCATCCGGCGGCGCTGTTGAGGACGCCTGACTACAAACGTCCTTTTTGGGAAGACATGCAGAAATTATTATCGAGATTGAAGGAGTTGAAGTCGAAATGACCGACCGGGCAGCCAAAATACCGCCGCAGGCTATCGAAGCCGAACAAGCGGTGCTGGGAGCGATGCTGCTTTCCAAGGACGCCGTCGATGCGGCGATCGAAATTGTCGGGGAGAACAATTTCTATAAGGCGGCTCATCGCAAAATATTCCGGGCGATGGTCGATATGTTCGACCGAAACGAGCCGGCCGATATAGTCACGGTGGCCGATGAATTGAGCCGCCGCGGACAACTTGAGGAAGTAGGCGGTCGGGCCTATCTGGCGGAACTCACCGAAGCCACTCCGGGGATCGCCAATGTCCAGCATCATGCAAAAATCGTTCTCGATAAGTCGACCTTACAGCGGTTGATCTACGCCGCCTCGGCCATCCTGAGCCGGGCTTATGAGCCGAACCACAACGTCGATGATTTGCTCGACTTGGCCGAGCAGGAAATATTCGCGATCAAGGAGGAGAAGCTCAAGGGTGCCTTCACGCCGATCGGCGAAATTCTGACGGAGACTTTCCACCTGATCGAAAATCTTTCGAAACGTGAGGGTTTCATAACCGGTTTGCCGTCGGGATTCGACGATCTCGACAGACTAACTTCCGGTTTCCAAAAGTCGGACCTGATCGTAATCGCCAGTCGTCCTTCGGTCGGCAAGACCGCCTTCAGCATGAATATCGCCGAATATGCCGCAGTCGAGAAAAAGCAGCCGGTGATGATTTTTTCGCTGGAGATGTCGAAAGAGCAGTTGGCGCAAAGGCTTCTTTGCAGCCGGGCGCGCGTCTCGTCGCATCATATGCGCAACGGCCGGCTTACCGACGATCAGTGGCGCGATCTTTCCTACGCGGCGGGACCGCTGTCCGAATCCCCCATTTATATCGACGATTCGCCCAGCCTAACGATGCTCGAAATGCGGGCCAAGGCGCGCCGCCTTAAAGCGCACCACGATATAGCATTGATAATAGTCGATTACCTTCAATTGATAAAAGGGCCGCCAAACGTCGAAAACCGCCAGCAGGAAATCTCCTACATTTCGCGATCGCTGAAAGCGCTGGCGCGGGAGCTGAAAGTGCCGGTCATCGCCCTGTCGCAGCTTTCCCGACAGGTGGAACTACGCGGCAAAGACGCCCGACCGCAATTGTCCGATTTGCGGGAGTCGGGGGCGATCGAACAGGATGCCGACGTCGTGATATTTATCCATCGCCCGCGCAACGACGAGGGACAATTGGGCAGCGAAGCCGAAATAATAATCGGCAAACAGCGCAACGGGCCGACCGGCGCCGTCAATCTGGCATTCGTCAGAGACTTCGCCCGATTCGAACTGCTGGATCTGTATCACGGCTATCCGGAGAAATAGGGTTTTCAAAGAGAATTCGAGGGATGGTGGTCGTTCGGGAAACATCGCCATCGCCTGAACGGTTGAGCGAATGGCCGATCGCTCGTTCGACCTGGAACAAAACAAGCAAAATCCTTGACAGAGGCCGAAATTGTATTATTGTTATATTGGTGGAGAACGCGGCGGAAAAGGCTGCCCCCATTTTTTTGGTACAGCCTTGGACTCTCTGGATAACGGGGCTTTCCGGTTCCGGCAAGACCACCATCTCCAAAGAGTTGCTGAAAATCCTTGCCGGGCGTTCGATCACCTGTCATTATCTTCGGCTGGACGATATGAGGCAGTTTTTGACGCCAAATCCGACTTTTTCTAAAGAAGAAAAAGGATTTGTCTATCGAGCGGCGGTATATTCCTCGATAATGCTGAACAGCTATGGCATCAATGCGCTCATCGACTCTGTTGACGGTCAAGGGGAGGGACGACGGCTCTGCCATGAGAATATCCAGAATTTCGCCGTGGTTACCGTTGAGTGCCCGCTTGAGGAATGTATCCGGCGCGAGCAACACAGAACCGACAGGGCGGCCATAATAGATTTATATCAACGCGCCTTTCAGGGGGAGTTGAAACTTGCCGGTATGGGTGAAAAATACTATGAGGAGAAAAACCCCATGCTGGTGATCGATTCGTATATCACCGAGCCTCATGTCGCCGCAGCGATGATTGCGGAAAGGCTCCGCTAGAAATTCGGCGGCGGTCTGTTTTGAGGAACAAAGCCGCTGAAATTGAATGAATTAGAGTAATTCTTCAGGAATGGCGGGCGGAACGAGTTCGACTCACGTCGCCCGTAGGCAAAAGAAGCGAGACCCAATAAAAAGACTGAAAGCCGGCAATAATTAATCCGGCTAGCTGGAGTGTCTGTCTCAAAAGCGAACGATGCGCTAATAACTGGCTTATAAGGAGCCAACAAGCAGGTTGATTTATGCAAACACCCGTGTCAAAGACGGGCGATGTTGAATAAAAGCTGTGCCTCAAAAACCAGATAACCCCCGGATGGAAGGGAGAGTATGAAAACAAGTTACAAGTCTTTGTTGGTTGTGCTGGCGGCGCTGGCGCTGACTGTTTCCGGTCAAGCGGTTCAGTTGCTGCAGAACACCGGTTTCGAGTCGTGGGTCGATAACGGCCCGGGTGGGCCACCGGATTATTGGCGGATCACCAACGCCGATAGTTCAAGCGCCACTCAGGCGACATCGCCGGTGCATGGGGGTAGCTACAGCGTTAATTTCACCTGGATATCGCCGACTCAGTCGATTTGTGAGCTGCTTTCGGATCCGATCGCGGTAATCGGCGACTCGACCTACAGTTGCAGTCTATATTATTACGACAACGATATCGCCGGGCGGGCCACCATTTTTTTCCGCTGGAGCACCGGCTCCACGAATTATTTCGGCTCATACACCCTCGATAGTCCGAACTGGACGAGATGGGGTTGGAGCGCGGTCGCTCCGACAACCGCCACCACCGTGCAGGTGGGATTGAGATTTTACGATATCGCCGCCAACTGGGATGGCGATGCGACAATCTATATCGATGATTTCGAGTTGTTCGGGCCGTCGGCGGGAGCGGGCAATCAACCCCCGACCATTTCTCAGGTATTCCGTTATCCGTATCCTGATGTCTATGTCGAGAGCAACACAACCGTGAGAGCCACGATCGTCGATGATCACGTCATTGTCAAAGACAGCTTATATATTCAGACTACGCCGCTGACTTTTAATCCGGTTTATCATGACAGCATCGTCGGCGATTATTACTGGTACACGATCGGTCCCAAGCCGGCGGGCACTCTGGTCGAATACTATGTGGTAGCTATCGATGACAGTTCGGCGCGCTCGCAATCGGCGACCTACAGTTATACGGTTCAAGACTCGAGTACGCCCTCGACCCCGATAACCACTATTCAATTCAACAACACCACGCCGGGAACCGGCGACACCTGTTACCCGTCAGCATATTGGGGCGACACGTTGAACGTGATCGGAGTCGTATCGGGGATTCC
>CAZHVC010000030.1:0-9879 GCA_964535765.1 uncultured Ignavibacteria bacterium
GAACATCATCTCGGCCAAATGCGTCGAAAAAATCGGCGCTTACATGGTCACCCGCAATCTGCGGCGGGCAAAAGATGAACTGACCGGCAAATATCCGATAATCACGGCGATCATGGTTGATAATAACGGAATCGTTTCGCTCATCAAAGGAATTCAACCGGCGGTCGGCAAGGACAGCCTGAAAGCATTCGCTCATTGGGCGAATTTATTTCTTTCTTACTGCGCCAATTCCTCGAACAAGCTCAAGCCCGAGGATATTCTCGAACTCACTTTCGAGATAAAAGACCGCCTTGACTTGGCCGGGTTCTATCAAATCTATTCGGACGTGGCGGTGTAGGCCGACATCTACTTCACTATCGGTTGAAGCCTCGGTCGGCTATCGTTTATCAGACATCGTTCAGGCTGCATCAAGGAAAGCAAGGCAGATCATACCGCAAAACCGGTTATTGGAAATCATATTGGCCGGGAGCCGCCGGCAGATTTTCTCCGGCTTGAAAAGTCGATAGCGATATGCGCACCCGGTTGATTGTTTCAGGGACCGGGCTGCTTTGTTGCGCCGATTCCCTGTCCGGGAAAGAGGGTTCTTGTTGTTGGGCGCGTCCCGAAAGATTGTCGCGGTCGGCCGTCGCTCGTCAAGCGAAGGGCTAAGGAAGCGAAAGCGGACCACCGGGTGGCCCGCCTGGAATAAATCGATATTTTCGGTTTGTATTCGATCTACTCGCCGTAGCTTTCTTCAGGTCCCGGGAAATTGCCGGCGCGTACGTCGGCACAAAAAGCCCCGACCGCCCTACGAATATCGCCGGCCAAATCGGCGTAACGGCGTACGAATTTCGGCCGGAACTCCTCGAACAGGCCGAGCATATCGGACACGACCAGCACCTGCCCGTCGCAATTCGGTCCGGCGCCGATTCCGATTGTCGGCACTTTTAACGAAGCGGTGATTTCCGCCGCCACGTCCGGTACGACCGATTCGAGAACGACGGCGAATACGCCGGCATCCTGCAAAGCGCGGGCCGATTCGAGCAGATAATCTTTCTGACGGGGCGTTTTCCCCATCACCCGGTAGCCGCCGAACTTGTTGATCGATTGCGGGGTGAGTCCGATATGACCCATCACCGGTATGCCGATGGCGACCAGCCGGGATATGGTTTTGGCCATTTCCGTTCCCCCCTCGAGCTTGACCGCTTCGGCCCCGCCCTCTTTGAGAAAACGCCCGGCATTGTGAATCGCTTTCGCCGGCGAAACCTGATAGCTCAAAAACGGCATATCGCCTACGACCAAAGCCCTTTTCACTCCTCTGCTCACGCCGGCGCATAAGAAAATCATCTGCTCCATGGTCACCGGCAGGGTGTTTTCGTGGCCGAAAAAAACCGTACCCGCCGAGTCGCCGACAAGAATGCAGTCGACGCCGACCTCGTCGAGGATCTTGGCTGTGGGGAAATCGTAGGCCGTGAGCGTGACTATTTTGCGCCCTTCTTTTTTGAATTTGCGGAGGGTTTTTACGCTCACCTGCGGCGGCTCAGCCGAAAAGCTCTGCGGCATCGATTACTTTCTGTACTTTCTGGGGCGGTTTGATCTCCGCCAGGTAGTCGCTCAATTTTTTTCGGCTGACGGGATGAACCAGGCCGCTGTCCAGTTCGAGCAGCGGCACCAGTACGAACGCCCTGACCGTGAGCCGTGAATGAGGGACGCGAAGATCAAGGGAGTCGAGTTCCAGACCGCCATAGAGCAAAATATCGATATCTATAGGTCGCGGCAGAAGATGAGTACCGGGTTCCCGGCCCAGACTGGCTTCTATTTCTTTGATTATCCGCAACAGGGAATGCGGATCATGGGTGGTTTTTATCTCCACTGCACAATTGTAAAACTCGGGCTGATAGGTGACACCGATCGGCTCGGTTAGATATATGGATGAATGACGAATCACGTCGATTCCATCCTGCTGCCCGAGGACGGTTATGGCGTTTATGATATTTTGCTTTTTGTCCCCCTTGTTTGATCCCAGACCGATAAAACAACTTCGTCCGTGTCCGAACAAGGCTAACCGAACCTTTCTGTTTCAACCTCGAAAGCGTCGATATTGCCGGGCACCGGCGGATTACGCTTGCGCACCTTCAGTTTCAGCCGCTCGATAGCGAACGAACTGAATATTTTGTCGGCAATTTTCTCAGCCAAAGTTTCAACGAGGTTATATCTGCTGTTTTCCATTAAGTCTTCGATTATTCGGTAAACATCGGTGTAATTTATCGTGTTTTCCAACGAATCCGTGCTTACCGCCTTATCGGCGTCGAAGGCGATTTCGCAGTCGACCTCGAATCTTCGCCCGGTCTCTTTCTCGGCGGCCGAGGCGCCGTGGAACCCGTAAAATGTCATATTGATCATGCGAATGGTGATCGACTTTTTGCCGGTTGCCATATCAGATACCCCGCGATTGCACCAGGTAATTGGTGCCGCTTCTGGATTGTTCTATTTTTTCGAGCAAAAATTCGAATTGTTCCGGTTCGTTGGCAAAATTGACATTATCGGTATTTATTACTAAAAGCGGCGTCAGGTTATAATGAAAAAAGTATTTGCTGTATAGCTGACAAAGTTCTTTCAGATAATCGACGTCGAAATTCCTTTCGTAGTTTCTGCCTCGCCGGCCGATTCTGCCGATCAACGTTTCGGGTGTAGCGGTGAGATAGATCACCAGATCGGGCAAAGGTATTTTCTTTTCCAATAGCGAGGCCACATGATCATATAGCGCAAGCTCGTCGCTTTCCAGATTGAGACTGGCGAATATCCGGTCTTTTTGAAACAGGTAGTCCGAGACCACGTGCGTGGCCAGAAGCTCGCCGGTGAATAATTCCTGTTGCTGCTTGAACCGGGAGAGTAAAAAGAAAAGTTGAGTCTGAAAAGCGTAACGCCTACGGTCTTTGTAAAATTTGCTCAAAAAGGGGTTGTCGTCGTGGCGTTCCAAAACCAGCCGCCCGGAATATCGACCGCAAAGCATCTTGGCCAGGGTGGTCTTTCCCACCCCTATAGGGCCCTCAACGGCTATATATTTGACCGGCAACCGACCTCCTTCCGCCTACTATACGCTCACGACATACGGCGCCTTATTCCTCAAGCGATATTCCCCGCCGAAAAACGAATCAAACTCGTTTGCCCAGCCACCTGCCCGATGAATTCATTAACGATTTCACCGCTTTGTCGAATAACTCATCGGAAACAGTAAGCGATATTCTGATATAACCTTCGCCATATTCGCCGAAATCGCTGCCCGGTCTGAGGCGCACGCCTGTCCGAACGAAAATTCTGCGAGCGAAACCGGTTGAGGTGGCGCGCGATGGTATCTTTGCCCAGACAAAAGGGCCGTGTCGAGTTTGCCTGACGCCCAAGCCAAGCTCACGCAAACAATCGATCATCGCCTTGCGGCGGCTGTCGATCCGGGACAGGTAGGCCGATTCAATCTCGTCATGATTCTGGAGCGCTAGTAACGCCGATTTCACCTGAAGCGGGGTTGGCCGCAGGCCGAAAAGATGCACTATTTGGGCGAGGTTCGCTATAGCGTCCTTGTGGCCTATGGCGAACCCGAAATCGGCAATGCCGTAAGGAAAAGCGAACGAATGCAGCTCGATAATCCGTGTCCTGGAGCGCGGAATCTGCAGCGGCAGAACCGTGGGCGGCTCCGAAATCCCGCAATACGGGCAATCGGCCACTATCAGAGCGTTGTTTCGTTTCAAGGCGTCCAGAAGTTCGCGGTAAAAATAAAGATCGGCCTCCACGCCAGTAGGATTGTGGGGGTAGTTGACAATGACCAGTTTAAGGCGGCGGCTGTTGCTTTCGAAAAACGCCGGATTCGGCAAGTAGTCGTTTTTTTCAAGCAGCGGGTAGGTTCTGATTTCGGCGCCTGCAGTCACGCCGGCCAGCCGGTAAGCCGCCAACCCGGGATCGGGAACGGCGACGATATCGCCGGGATTGACAAGCGCCAAAAAGAGCAACGTCATCGTTATTTTCCCCGCGGGTATCAGGGCGATTTCCTTTTCCGGGTGCAACGGCCGGTTGTAATAAAGCGAAAATCGCCGGGCAATCGCCTCTCTCAATTCGGCAACCGCCCCGGGACTCGTTGTCTCGCCGAACGATTCGGCCAAGTTCGAGAACATGTCATTCATGATCGATGGGTCGGCCGTCACCGAATCGAGGTATATGCAATCGATCCCTCGTTTCTCGAGCAGTTTTCTGGCTATCCGCATTGGGCCGAGGTTCGGCCGGGGCGCCCTCTGGAATCTGTCGGCCTTATCGATCAGGGTTTTCATCTTGGTCTGTTTTTTTACCGCCTGCGGTCGGCTCGAGGGGAAATTCGATGGTCGAATCGGCCTCAGCCTGTTCATCGAAAAATTCGGCGTCCTCTTGGTCATCGAGAATCTCCGGCCCGACGAGCCCGAGGACGATCAGCGATTTGCGACAATCGCGCTCGAGATTCTCGATTTTTATCAAACAGTCCTCAAGGTCGTTTCCGCAGGCGAATACGCCGTGGTTATAGAGAACAAACAAATCATTCCCGGATACGGCCGCTTGAACCTCTTCGATAAATTCCTCCGCACCCATATCGGCTTCATCCAGGACCGGAACGTTCGCAATCCCCGACCGCTGCGAAATCATATCGAGACTTTCGATATCGCCGGAAAACGAAATTGTCGTGTAGATCGGATGGGCATGACAGACAGCCATGACATCGGGGCGCCGGGCGTATATTCCGATATGCAATCGGGTGTCGGTTGACGGTTCGCCGACACCATCAAGAATCTTGCCTGCGGGCGTGATAGTGATAATGTCCCGAGGCTCAAGCAAACCTTTGTGGCGGCCCGAGGGCGTGATTTTGATGCTGCCGTTGGGCAGACGCAGGGAGAGATTTCCCTGATTGCCGGCGATCAAGTTCTTTTCGTAGAGCAGCCTGCCGAATTGGCAGATCAGTTCGGCGGGCCTGTCCGAGCCTTGCTCCACGTTCCTACTTTTCCTCTCCCAGCATAATGGCCGAGGCGATTGCATGGTCATGAGTATGGGACATCGAAATGAGGATACGCCTCAATCCGATCAAATTCTGAATTGATTTGCCTATCCTGACGGCAGGCTGTCCCTGCTGGTCGTTGACGATTTCTATCGAGGTCCATTTGACTCCATTGTTGTAACCGGTGCCGATCGCTTTCAGGACCGCTTCTTTGGCCGCGAAACGGGCGGCGAAAGATTGTTCGGGGAACGATTTGCCCTGACAATAATTAATTTCCCAGGGTGTAAAAATCCTCTGAATGAACCGATCGCCCCATCGCTGGATCGCCTGGCGGATCCGGTACACTTCGACGATATCTATTCCCATTGAATGGATCATATCCGCTTCGTTTAAGGTTTCAAATATAGGTTAAAAAAAATCAAAGTCAAAGTCTAATTTGCCGATATCAAGAATATACTTGCGCTGTCGGAAATACTGATTAAGTTGATAATGGCGGGATGAGGGGGAGATTGAAAACCTAACACCATTTCAATGAAGGCCGCACCCTGGTGATGCGCCTGCGCCATGACCCCCGGGTTCCGGGGCGAGCGAACGCAAAAAGCGCCGGGTTGCAATAATACGCCTTTATCGTACCGAACGGTTGTGTTTTCGGTTCGATTCTTCCCATCTCGCCTTAAATTAAAAGCCGGATCTGCAAAGAGCCGGCTTTTTTTCGTGGGTTTCGCCTTGGTCGTTGATTATTTATTTCTGGTGAATCCACCACTTAACGGAATTGTCGGGTTGCGGCTAACTGCAGTTTGAAACCCGATGCCGCAATAGTCGCTTGCGCTTCAACGCAACAATAGCAGGCGCCGGGTTATCGTGTCGTCAGCGGCCGTCAATCGATAGTAATAAAGCCCGGATGCGGCCCGATTGCCCGATTGGCTGTCGCCATGCCAGGTGAATCGATGCCGGCCGGCTCCCAACTGGCTGTCAACAAGCCTTTTCACCAAACGTCCCTGGATATCGAATATTTCCAGTTTTGCTTTTTGCGTTCGGGGAAGCAATATGGTGATGTCGGTGGAACCGTTGAACGGGTTGGGGGAGGCCTGGAACAGATCGACGGTCTGGGGGACGAAATCCCCGCCATGACCGTTTCTCAGAGCGCGTACGATCTCTTTCAGGGCGGTGACGAAATCCCTCATTTCGGCCATCGTGCCGCAGGAAACCCTGATAAAGCTGTTCATTCCCCAGCCGGTTCTCACGTAAATGCCGCGATTGGCCAGTTGGGCGCGCACGTAGTCTCCCTCGCCTACATCGACCATGAAAAAACTGGTGGTCGAATCGATGCTCGGAATGCCGGCCTCCTCGAATTGGCGCAGGCAGTAATTTCTGGCGTTTCTGGCGTGGACCACCGAATCGGCGACGTGTTGGCTGTCGCCTAAAGCCGCCCGCGCCGCCTCGAGGGAAAGACGGGACACGGTCGCCGATATATGTTTGGCTCTGATCTGGCTGATTCTGGCGGCCGGACCTACGGCATAGCCGATCCGGGCGCCGGCCAGACCGTGAACCTTGCTGAACGTTTTCACGACCACCACGTCTTTGCCCTGGCGAACCATGTTTATCGCCGAGCTGACCTGCGGGTTATCGATATATTCGAAATACGCCTCGTCTATGATCGTCAACACGCCCGAGGGGAGGCTATCGACGAAATCGATAAGGCTCTGGCTGTTCAGGAATGTCCCGGTCGGATTGTTGGGGTTTGTCATACAGATGCAGGTGGTACTGCTGTTCACCAAGCTGCGGGCGGCGGCAAGATCGACAACGTAGTTGCTGTCCAAATCGCTGTAGCGGACGGTTGCCCCGAAAAGTTCGGCATCACCCATGAATTGTGTGTAAGAGGGATAAGGCGCGACCACGTTTCGGCCGGGAACGGTGAAGGCCATGGCACACAAGCGCAGAATCTCCGTGGCTCCGCAGCCGCAGGTTATCTGATTGGTGGAGACCTGGTGATAGCCGGCAAGACTCGAAACCAGCGACTCCGCATACCAATCGCTATAGCGATGAGCCATCGGCGCTTGTTCGATAATCGCCTGGATTGCCGCAGGCGATGGACCGAGAGGATTCTCGTTGTAGCACAACCTGCCGTTATAGTCTGTGGTTATTTCCTGGCCGGGATAGCTGTCGGCCAAAGCCCGGCGCTCGGAAAAAATCAATGCTATAGCGGCGGCACCGGTCAGCGTTCCCATGAATTGACGCCGGCTTAAATCATCGTTATGGCTTTTTGATTGCATGGGACCTCCGCCTGCGCGACAGCCGCGAAATAGGATGCAGCGCGGGTTTCAATCAACCTTAAAATTGAAAATAACCCCTTTGAGGATAAATGTCAATATATCAAAAGGCCAATAACCGGATGGCTTTGTCCAGTCGGGTTAAAACCGGTTTAGGCAGGCCATTGTCAAAACCGCTCTGAAGACCGGCAATTATTTTCGACTATACCTGCCGCCCCAGCCAGTCGATTTCGCCGGTCTCCAGGTGATAAAGGGCGCCTTGCAGATACAATTCTCCGCTGCTCGAACGGTTCCTGATTATTCGGCTGCCGGCGATCATATTTTCGAGCGACGTTCCGATATTCTCGACAATCGCCCGGTCAATCAATTTTTCCCGAGTGAGCCGCGGAGATGATTTTTTCGCCCGCCTGACCGCCGGTATTATTTTCTCCAAGACGGCGGAAACCCCCTTTTTCCGACGGCCGCCCTGGCAAGCCGCCTTTACCGCACCGCAGCCGGTGTGCCCGAGGACCACTATGAGCGGCACCGCGGGTGCATCCGCCGCAAATTCAAGCGAGCCGAGCTCATCGTCGGAACAGATGTTTCCGGCAACCCTGACGACAAAAAGATCGCCTATGCCGACATCGAATATGTGTTCGACCGGTACCCATGAGTCGGAACAGGTCAAAACCGCCGCAAACGGCTGCTGGCCTTTGCGGCAGGTTTCGGAGAATCTGCGTTTCGAGAGATTGGGGAAACTGCGCTTTTGATTCAAAAATCTTTTGTGACCCACCCGAAGTTTCCTTAAGGCTTCGGCTGCCCCGGCAGATATTGTCGTCACTTTTTCATCTCCTCAAACAACCGATTACGGCTGTGATTTGACGCCGGTCGCATGCCAGGCGGCTTTTGCCTTGGTCAAGGCATAAAAAAAACAAAAATATCGCCGGGAAAATCGCTTTGGTGAATTAAGCCGAATCTCAGGTTAGCGGCAGTTTCTTGGTGGTTACCCGACAATACGTCTCCGGGAATTCCGCTTTCGCGGCCAATATCGGACGCCAAATCCGGCAGGTCAAGCGAATAAAAATGCCCCCGTGTCTATCGGGGGCATGTTGGAGATTGGTTTTTTCCACGGCTTTTTCAAAACCCGTAGGTCATCTCGAATGCGGCCGCCGTCGCCGATTTATATGTCGAACCATCCCGACCCGAAAAGACCCTCTGGTCGGATATATCGTGCCTTAACTCCAGCAGCGCGGTCAATCCTTGGCTAAGCCAAAAAACCGGAGCGATCGTAATTGCCTGGCGCTTCTCGGCCACTCCGCTGCCCAGTCTGAGGGCATCGCCGTCGTTGAAATAATCGTACCTGCCGGTAACGCCGAGCCAGGGGGTAAGTTTTATGTGAGTCATCGCCAGAAAGCCGTTCCACTGGTATTTCTCGCCGGCAAGTTCGTTCCAGCCGAAATTGACCTCGGCGCCGATGATTGCCTTTTTGAGCGAAACGTTCACCAACCAATCGGCCACCGTTACAATGTTCGGCAGCGAATCGGTTTCCGAACCGCTTATCGCGCCCAGGCCGAAATCGACAAATCCACCCAGATTGTAGTCGAGACGGCCGCCGAAAGTCTTTTGATCGTTGAAATCGAGGTTGTTGTCCCAGCCGTTGGTCACAAACAAGCAAAGTCCGGTTGACCTGCCGAAATCAGCGGCAAAGCTCAATCCGGTCAAATTGCCGGGCAAAGCGTAATTGCTGACAAGACCATACGAATGCTGATACATATCCGGCGGGTCGAAGGCCTCCAGCCCTATCGGAGAATTGAACTTCCCGAAAGTAATCCGGATATCGTCTTGGGCCAAGGGGGAAAATGTGATGAATGCCTGCTCAATCCCGAATTCCCCATCACCCTGACCATCATTAAGCCATTCGAGATCGAGTCCGGCCGATCCTTTGTGCGCCAGCTCGTGCCGCAGGTTGATTTCCGCCTGATCGAAACCAAAAGTATTGTTGTCGGAACGGATTTCAAAAATATAGCTGGCATCGAGAAAACCGCCTATTTCAAGTTTGGGTAAATCCGCCTGAAAAGTCTCGGCCGAATGCTGCACCGATTTGTCGGACGTTTCTTCCTCCTGAGCGAAGGCCGCAAATTCGGTTCGCATCAAGCAGCCGAGGAGAAGCAAGGCGATTATCGTTCGGCGGTACCTGACGTTCCCATTCATTTCAGTACTCCATGAAATCATACCCGATATTTCGTTATTGATGATAATATCGGTTGTCGATTTTGTCAACTAAAACCGAATAGGACGGGAATAGGATTAATTTGACTCATTTCATTGCCTAATTAATCAATATCGTTTTCTAATATACGGCAGAAAGATTCTTCCGCCAAGTGGGGCAGGCAGATAATGACTTGGGCGGGATTACGATTTCCACTTGACCTTTGGGCGGGTCGAAATAACTTTGCCTGTCGGGAAACTCGCCCGCTGAAAATCAGTTTATTTCGGCAAACGGAGGTGGCAGTGGCCTACTGGGAAATAAAAGATTGGATCGCAACCCTTAAGCCGGCCAAGCGGCAAGAATCGGCGGCTGCTTACGGCGGTATCGACCAAAATACTTTGCTGAAAATGTATCGCACGATGGTGCTGGCG
>CAZHVC010000031.1:0-9739 GCA_964535765.1 uncultured Ignavibacteria bacterium
TTGCCCGTCTTTACTTCATGCAGGTATTGTCGCAGATGAAATCGGATGACTATGCCAAAGCGGCGAATACGATTTCTCGGGCCGAAAGAACGCTGGGCGATTATCTCGATTTGACCTTCATGAAAATAAGCGCCGCTTTCGGCACCGGCGATTTCGCGGGCGTTATTCAATTGATCGAAAAATACGAATCGCAGCACAAACAAACGGAAAAGATTCGCGACGAGGGTTTTGCCGAATCTTACGATCAGTTTTCCGAAATCCTTTGGCTTGGTTCAGAGGCGGCCGGAAAGCTGCTCGATACGGACCTTTCGATTAAACTGATGACGAAATCGCTCGAAATTGCCCCGGAGCATCATGCGCACCGGGTTCATCTTGCTTCCTTTTTGGCCAAAATGGGCAAGGACGAGCAGGCCCTGGCGACGATCGAAGAAGGAATCAGACGGTATCCGTCGATGATCGCCCTGCAAAACGCCAAAGGGTTGATCTACGCGGAAATGGAACGGCTGGCTGAGGCGGAATCAACTATAAAGGAATTTATCGAAAAGTATCCGTCGGATATCGACGCCATAAACAATTTGGGTGTGGTTTACGACAAAATGGGTCTGTATGAAAAGGCTCAGGCTCAATTCGAAAAAGCGCTCGAACTGGACCCGAACAACCAGACGGCCAAGGACAATCTCACATATCTGAAAAACAATATTGCCTCCGAGCCTCAAAGAATTTCGCTCTGCATGATTGTCAAAAACGAAGAAAAATTCCTGCCCGGATGTCTGAAAACCGTGAAAGGTCTCGTCGATGAGATAATCGTCGTTGACACCGGGTCCACCGACCGCACCATGGAAATCGCCCGCGAGTTCGGAGCGATCGTTTATGAACACCCCTGGCGGAACGATTTTTCATACCATCGCAATCAATCGATCGATTACGCTACCGGTGACTGGATACTCATTCTGGATGCGGATGAAGAGCTCGATCCCTCTGAGCATGACATCATCCGATCGGTGGTCAAGCGCAAAGACATAGATTCAGTATCGTTTGTCGTCTATAATAAAATCCAATCGGGCAGGGTGGGATTCTTGAACTCGCAGCGACTGTTCCGCAACGGCAAAGGATTCAAATATTCCGGCATAGTCCATAATCAGCTCGAAATCAGCGGCAAAACGCTTATGAGTCATTTGAAGGTGATTCATCACGGCTACGGACTGTCGGAAGAGATGATGCGCAAAAAGGCTCAACGCACCGAGAAGCTGTTGTTGGCCCAGCTCGAAGAGAATCCGGAGGCGATATTTCCGCATTTCAATCTGGCGCAGATATATCGGGGGATGGGCGAACCGGCCAAAAGCCTCGAACATGCCAAAATCGTGGTGGACAAATTGGGGCCGAAGGATTTTGACCGAAGGCATGTTTACGCCATGGCTCTCGATCAGATGGGCTGCGCCTACATCGGCCTCGAACGATTCGCTGAGGCCGAGGAAGTGTTTTTGAAGACTCTCGAATTCAAGGAAGACTATCTCGACCCGATGTTCAATCTCGGCTATATGTATATGCGGCAACAACGTCATGACGACGCCGAGGCGATGTTCGAAAGATATCTTGTTACCAAAAGCCGATATTCACCGCATCGCGAATGGCTTGGCTTGATTCTCAATAACCTGCACAGCGAGTTTGCGGTTTACTACGGCCTTGGACTCATTTCTTTCATCAGAAGGCAGTACGATCAGGCGATAGAGCGGTTGCATCGGGCGCTTGAATATACAGACGATTTTGAATATCTGCACCACTTGCTGGCGCGCTGTTATCGTGAAAAAGGACAATTTTCGAAAGTTCTCGAGCATTGTGCGAAAGCGATTCAGCATGGTCATGAAGACGCTGAAATAAGGATGATCGAAGGTGAAGCCTATTTGAATCTGGGCAGGTCGGCCGAGGCGAAAAAATCGTTCGGACGCGCTCTCGAATTGAATCCGGCTTTAAGCGAAGCGCATCTGGGAATGATAGGCGCCGCGTCAATCGACAGCAACCCGAGAGAGGTGTTGCGTCAGCTCGACGAGTTCCTCGAAAACATCTCGCCATTTTCGCCGCAAGGGATAGCATCCCGCGGCGATTTGCTGTTCGAAATCGGAGATTATGCCGGAGCCCTCAGGAGCTATCATGATTCTAACCGCCTCGCTCCCGATGATTTCAAGGTATTGAATAACCTCGGAAATTGCTTTGCCAAAAGCGGGAATTTCGCCTCTGCCGAGGAATATTATAGAAAGGCGATTAATCTGAATCCGAAATTTCTTGCCTCGTACAGAAACCTTGCCGTAGCCCTAATCGGCCGGGATAAGCACCAGGAGGCGCTCGAATATCTTAATTACTATCTGAACGGCAATCCGAACGACGCCGACGTTCATGCCACTATGGGTGATCTTTACTACGGGCAAAAGCAATATGGGGCTGCAATCGGCTGTTATGAAAAGTATCTGCAGCTTCAGCCGAACAGCCTCGACGCCGTGGTCAGACTGGCTGATTGCTATTTCAATCAGGGGAAGATTTCCGCCGCGGCCGCCGGCTACAAAGCGGTCCTTAAAAGAAATCCCGAGCACGGAATCGCCAAGCAGCGGCTATCGGCCATAATGGAATTTTCTAAGCCGATAAACGGCAAGAAGATAGAATCCGCAACAGTCTGATTTCAAACCGCTAATCTTTTTTTGGGTTTTGCCGAAACAATACACAAAAGCTTCGCATCGTTGGCGCATTACAAAAAAAGGAGGAAAAAAGGGAGAGGATAGGCCGCAGTAGTCATTCTCAATCTTCGCATTGCAGACAAAGGATGTTTGCAGACCAAATTCAAGGAGGAATCTTAAATGGCATTAAGAATCAATCACAACATCACGGCTCTGGACGCCTGGCGCAATTTGACCAATACCACGCGCAAGATGGGCGTGACGATGGAGAAGTTGTCGTCCGGTTTCCGGGTTAACCGGGCAGCCGACGATCCGGCGGGCCTGGTGATTTCCGAGCAGTTCAGGGCGCAGATTGCCGGTTTGAATCGCGCCGTGCAAAACTCGGAAGGGTCGATCAACATGATTCAGACCGCCGAGGGCGCTCTTAACGAGATCAACAACCTGCTGGTTTCGATGAGAGAACTGGCGATCCACGCCGCCAACGAAGGTTTCAATGACGCCGATCAGCTCGCCGCTGACCAGGCTGAAATCACCAACGCCATCAGAACCATCAACAGAATCGCCGCCAACACCCAGTTCGGCACGAAGAAGCTGCTTGATGGTTCCGCGGCAAACGTGGCCGCCATCACCACTGCGAATACGTCGCAAGTCACCCTGACTGAATCTCAGCTTCTGGCTGGTGTGCACAGCATAACGGCCGTGAAGCTGACCGAGTCGACCGCCACAATCGACACGACGACCTTCGGACTTTCGAATCCGGCCAGCCCGTATAATCTGTCCGATGGCGTTCATAATATCGACGTGATCCAGGCTTCAGCCGGCGCAGTCAAGGTCGGCAACGCCATCAGCGCTCTGGATGCTTGGGGCAAGGGAATATCGGTTACCGGCACTGCCGCCTCCGTGAGAGCCGCTTATATCAGGTCGGCAACCGGCATGACGACCGTCGCCAACAACGTCCAGCATACGATCGTTTTCCAGATTAACTATCAGGAAATGGGATCCAACCCGGTCGGAATGCAGACGTTGACGATTCGCACCGATGCCGTGGCTTCATCGGCTCTGGCGGCCAATATCGTGGCCAAATTGAACGACGCCATCAACGCCAACACCTACTTGGCGGGCAAAGTCCAGGCCACGGTGACTGATGCGGGCGGTGGACCTGACTCTATACGTATCGCCACCACCGGAACCGGAACCCAGTATTCGATTGCCGTTGGCAGTATTACGGCTACCAACGCCAGCATCAACACCGCCTTGAGCGGCCTTGCCAACCGCAACGATCGCGGCCGTTCGGGCAACCAGTTGTCGATCACCGCGCAGTTCGCTTCCAGTTCGACGCTGGTTGACGCTTTCACCCGGACCCGCACTTTTGCGATCGGCAGCGGAACGTTCACGACCTTGTCGGCTTTGGTCGCCACGATCAACGCCAAGCTGACGCTGGACAGCATCTTCGGTACTTATAACGATCAGACCGCAGGAGAAGCCCAGAAGGTCTATGCAACGGTTGCCAGCGCCGGTGGTCTTTCGTATCTGAAGTTCTACACTTCGGACGAGGGCTCCAAGTATTCGTTGAAAATCAACGCTACCGGCGGAACCGCCACATCGCTCAATACGGCGCTCGGCTTGACGATCGATACGATTGCCAAGACCGGTACCGATGCTATCGTGCGCTTTGACGGTTACAACAACACGATCAACGACGTTCGTTATTTCTTCACCGCCTCGCTCTACAACGAGAGTGTAAGCCTTTATACCTCCAACGACATCAACTCCCGCGGCTCCATCACTCTCGATCGGGCAATGGCGCAGACGAACGGCGGAATCCTTGTTGGCAATATGCTTCTGACCGTAAGAGCCAGAACTTACAGTGTCCAGCTCGACGGCGGACCGACGACGGTGGTGACTGCGGGCCAGAGCGCAACCATTTTCAATTCCCAGCGTGACCAGTCGATTTCAGTGCGGTACTCGCTGAAATCGGAGGGCGGAACCGAGCAGCTTTACGTCACCGATAGGTCGCTGGTATTCCAGATTGGTGCGAACGTCGGCCAGACGGCGAGAATCGGCATGGATAACATGTCCGCCGATACGCTTGGCCGCAACGTCTCCAATTCCCAGTTCGCCAGCCTGGCTGATATCGATGTGACGACCGCCACTGGCGCTCAGGATGCGCAAAGGGTTATCGATCAAGCGATAACCGAGGTAACCAATGCACGCGGCAAGCTCGGGTCGTTCCAGAAGAATACTCTGGAATCCAACCTGACCAACCTCAGGATTGCCGCCCAGAACCTGACGGCTTCTGAATCGACGATTCGCGACACCGACATGGCCAAGGAAATGTCCGAATTCGTCAGACATCAGATCCTGCTTCAGGCGGGCACGGCGATGCTTGCTCAGGGCAATCAGATACCTCAAGTCGTGCTGTCTTTGTTCCGGTAGTGATATCAGGGGGAGGGCCTTTATCGAGGCCCTTCCCCATTTGAAAAGGATTTGGCCATGAATACGGAAATCGCCGATGTCGCGGGAATCAATCCAGCCGATGCCAGGCCGATATTGCCAAGCGGCATCAAAGGCTCGGGCCAACCGAACAAAGACTATAATCGTGTCAAACCGATGACAAAAAAATCGGCCGAGGTGGCTGCCGATTCGGAACAACTCAAAAATAAAATCGCCAGGGCCGTGGAATATTTCGAGAAATTCGCCCGGGATTTCCAATTCGACCTTCAATTCTCGGTGGATGACAACTCAAAATCGATCGTAATCAAAGTCCTGGAAAAAGGAACGCATAGAATTATCAAGCAGATTCCCCCGGATGAAATATTGAGATTAAGGCAGAGAATCAGTGATCTTTTGGGTGCTCTCTACGACAGCAGAATGTGATCCGTGATTAATCGCTTTACGTGATTTGGCTGTCGGACAATCAGAAAAATGGTATTTGAACGAAAACAAGGCAGTAAGATAGAATGAAATTTAATTCTTCACCGGTAAATCAAGGGGGCCGACAATCAAGCCCCAAAGCGGAAAACATTAGAGGTTGAAGATGGCATATTCAGGCGCGATAGACGGCTTGATCTCCGGGATGAATACGACGGATATCATCGAAACGATCATGAAATTCGAACGACAGCGGGTGGACCTTTACAGCGCCCGTCAAGCCGAATTGACCAATAAAATATCATCCTGGAAATCGATCGAGGCGCTTTTGCTGGGATTCAAGTCGCAGGCCTCGATCCTCGCCGACGAGAGATTCTGGTATGCCAGATCGGTGGCGGTTTCCGATGACGACATTATCAGCGCCACCGCCTCGACTAACGCCTCACCGGGGGTATTTTATTTGAACGTCAACAAGCTGGCCACGAACCATCAGATAGCCAGCCAAGGTTTCAATATAGAAGAACAAGTTATCGGAACGGGCACGGTAACGATTCAACTCGGTTCGGGACAAACGACGACGATAACCATAGATTCATCCAATGATACCCTTGTCGGTCTCAAAAACGCCATAAATAACGCCAACGCCGGGGTCAATGCCGCTATAGTCAGCGATGGTTCTTATTCGAATCAATATCGCCTGGTCTTGACCGCCAAGGAAACCGGCTTGAATTCAACGATTACTTTTACCGCAAATCTCAGTGGCGGCGTCGCTCCCGATTTTTCCACGCCGCAGTTCGATGTCGTGGAAAAATTGAACTGGAATGGCAGCGCGACTTCCACCCCTTCGCTTGGCGCCTCAGCTGCCTACACAGGAACAGTCAATAAAACCTATACTTTTACGGTGGCCGGCTCCGGTCTACAGACGGTTGGTGCCGGCGATATCATCCTCGACTGGACCGACGGCACCAACAGTGGCTCGGTGGTGGTAAATGCTGCCGATACCGATTTCGCTCTCAGCGGGACGGGTGCCGACGGACTTTCTGTCAGGTTTTCGGCCGGTGTGCTAAACGGTGGCGACAAGTTCCAAATCCAAGCCTTCGCTCCGGTGATTCAAGCCGCGCAAAACGCCGAAGTCCAATTCGGCAGCTCTTCGGGAGGCGGTTCACCGATCACGATAAGCTCGTCGTCGAATACCCTGAAAAACCTCATTCAGGGCGTAACCGTGGAATTACACGCTTTAACCTCACCGGGCGAGCCGGTGGAAATCCGCGTAGCCGAGGACCGCAATCAAATAAAAGAACAGATCAGGGAATTCGTCAACAAATACAACGAGTATCAGGATTTCGTAAATAAGCAGTTTTCCTACAAGCAGGAAACGGGTGCCGCCGGAATTCTGCTCGGTGAAGGATCGTTGCTGACGCTGCATAACGATGTCCGCGGCCTGTTGAGCCATGTTTACGAAGGTCGAACGACTGAATTAAGAATGCTTTCTCAGATCGGCGTCAGATTCGACAGCAGCGGTAGGCTCAAATTCGACGAGGCGACCTTCAACAAAAAAGTCGATGATGACTTTCTCGGCGTGGTGAATCTGTTCAAATCGACTGCTACTTCCGATTCGGATTTCATAGAATATGTGTCCTCGACGGTGAGTACCAAGGCGACTGTCGATGGCTATAAGGTTGATATCACCCAGGCGGCTCAGAGAGGAATGTTCACCGGACAGGCGATCACCAATCCGCTGCAAACGCCGTTGGTGATCGATTCCACGAATAATGTCCTAAGGTTGAAAATCAATAATAACGTCACCGGATTGATTACTCTTACCCCTAAAACCTACACCTCGGGAGCGGAGCTTGCCCAGGATCTCGAAAACGCGATCAACAGTGATAACACCGCCGCCGCGGTGGGAATCGATGTGGAATGGATCGACAACGGGGGAAATGGCAACCTTGTGCTCTACACGAGGTCGTACGGGTCCAGATCGAGTGTCACCATCGAAGACTCAACCGAAACCACCGCGCATTCGGTTCTCGGACTCTCCGGCGGAACCGCAACGGCAGGACAGGACGTGGCGGGAACGATCAACGGCGAACCGGCTACGGGCAACGGCCAGTACCTGATCGGTAATTCGGATAATAAAAACACCGCCGGACTGAAATTGAAGATAACCGCCACGCCTGACCAGGTCGTCGAAGGGGTTGATGGGACAATCCTGTTTAACAAGGGAATCGCGGCGCTGCTCGAAGAAAGATTGAACAGATATACGGATTCGTATGAGGGCATTCTCAAGGGCAGGACCGATGCTATCCAACAACAAGTGAATAATATCGCCAAGCAGATAACGGCGCTCGAAAAACAGCTGGAGAGAAAACGCGCCGCTTTATACAAACAGTTTGCGGCCATGGAAGAAGCTCTCGGCAAACTGAAATCGCAGCAGGACTATTTAACCGCCGCGGTCAGCAACCTGACGCAGTTGAGCGCGGCTAAAGGAACCGGCACAACCTTCGGTGGGTGAACTTGATGCAAGATCAATTGGCAACTTATCAACAAATGCATTTAAGCGGCTTGAACCAGAAGGATTTGATCGTATCGCTTTACTCTGGAGCGATCAAGTTTATGGAGCAGGGAAAAGAGCACATGGCCAAAAACGACATCCAGGGCACGCATGACAATCTCAGCCGGGCAAGAAATATATTCATTCATCTTCTTTCCACTCTCGATATGGAAAAAGGCGGCGAGATTTCACGCAAGCTATCCTCGTTATATGCCTATTTTATAGAGAAAATCACGCTGGCGAACGTAACGAAAAACCAAGCTGAGTTAAATGATATCCTGCCTCTCGTCAAAAATATCAAGGAGTCGTGGGAGGCAATCGAACTCGATGGTGAAACAATTAAAAATCAGCGGACCGCCAAAGGCTTTGCGCCGATCTGCCGGTTTTCAGCCGAGGTATGAAATGAAATCGATCGAGCCGTTTTACGACTTGTTGTTGCTCAAAGAACGCTGTTGCGTCGAGTTGAAATCATTCCTCGATGTGGCGGTCAATGGCACTATGGCGGAAAGGCCCTGGGGATTGGAGATAGTGGAAAAAGTTGATGCCTATCTTCGCGAAATGAAAGACATTGATAAAAAACTCGCCGCGGCGGGCGGCAGTGCCAAAAATATCGATTCGGATTCGCTGAACAGAACCCTGGATAATATCGAGAACGCCCTTAGGGCGACAATCAGTCATCTTAGACTGCTGCAATTGAGATTCGCCGCCGCCAAAGCGCTCGTTGGTGGGAAACTGAAAACCGTTTCAGGCAGCAAAGCGGCAAATTACCTGAATGCGGATTTGCACAATTTGTCCGAAATGGTCAGATGCTGAAATGTCTTGTTGACGGTCGAAACTTCCGGCCGGAGGGGTTGCGATGAGAATAGATGGAGCGGGATTGCCGTATCGTCTGTCCGGCGATGAAAAGAAATCGGAGCGGACGGCCAAAAGGCCAGCCGGACAACACGACTCGATAGCCATCCAGAGAACGTCCGGGGGCGAAAATCCGGTTTACTCGATTGAAATTCGCCGGCCGATCAAGGAAAATAAGGAGCTATCCGGAGAAATTTTGAACGAACTGCGAAGCAGATCGAGTGATGGTTATTACGAAATAGACGAGGTGCGCCGCCTGATTTCCGAAAAAATAATGGGCAGCGCCGAGTTCAGCGACGTCATTACTGATTATTACAAAAGCAGAGTTTCCGCCGGCGATGCCGTGAATTCGGTAAGCGATGAGGAAAAGATCGCCGCGATTCGTAAGAAAACGGCCACGGGTTTTTACGATGATCCGGCTAATTTCGGCATTATTGCCGAGAAATTAATCAAAAGTTTCGGTTTATGAGAGCGATAATCGGCCGATTGGATTATGCCTGATACAGCAACCGCCGCCGAAAAAAAAATAAAATCCATACTGGGCAGGATCAATAATCTGCCGACGCCGCCGATTGTATTCGCCCAGGTGAATAAAGTATTGAACGATCCTGACACCTCGGCCTACCAAATTGGAGCGATACTTTCGGAAGATCCGGCGCTGTCGGCCAAGATTCTAAAAATGACGAATTCGGCCTTTTACGGATTGTCACGTGCGGTTACAAGCGTAAAACAGGCTATCGTCATTCTTGGTCTGGATGCCGTCAAAAGTCTGGTGCTGTCGGCCTCTGTATTTGAA
>CAZHVC010000032.1:0-9474 GCA_964535765.1 uncultured Ignavibacteria bacterium
ATCTGCCCGCCATGTTCAACGTCGTGATAAATCATCACCCAATAAACCCACCAAATAGGCTTCTTCTCACCCCAGTTGGTAAGCACGGGCCGCTCCAGATCGCTGTCATCAAGCTCGCCAAGCTTATCCACCAACGATTTCCGAGTGCGCGACAGGTACTGCCGTAATCCCACGGCATCGCCAGGTAATGCCAACTCTTCCCATGTTTTTTGGCCAAGACCAAAGGCGTACTCAAAATACATCTCCTTACAGGCAGCAAGATGCGCCGCAAGCCAACCGATAGTTTTCGGCCCGGGAGGAATCGGTTGAGGCTCATCATAGTCTGGTATCCATCGACCATCCTTGAAACGCAAACCCCAGCTATTCCGCATTGGCTCCCAATGAAGCATTTTGTCGTCCACATCGGTCATGGCCCGCTGAACCAAGTCAAAAGCCTCATTTGTTTGGTGACGAAGAAGAGAAATAGCGGTTGGCATTTTTTGCCTCCAGATTTTGTCGCAGATATGCCATATTCCTAAACTTTTCTCCTGCAAGATTGTCAACCATATGCCATTTTCGTGAAATTTCCCCCATACTTTGGTCCAGTCATAATCTCGCAGTTTCATAGTTTATTTGTCAATCGGTTTTCATGGCTTTTGATAATCTCATACGCTTGGTTTATCGTCTGCGGCTTTCTCGCGATAAATTTTTGCCCCGATTTCCAATCAGGCTGGCCTGGTTGCGAATGGATGTCAAAAAGTTCAGCTCGTAAATCTCAGCTTTACATTGATGACGGATGGTATTATATTATTAATGGATTTAGGCGACTTGCTTTCCATAACGTATCTTGCAGTTGCATTAATGTTAACGAGCGGCGGGCAATTACATTAAATGTGCTGGGGAGAAGCTTATGATCGAAGGTAAATGGTCAATTGTGGTTTTGTTTTTATTGGCTTTGGTGGGTACCGTTCACTCTCAACTATTATTCGGCGAGCCCTCACAAGAAAAGATCGTGATCGATAATTTATTATCGCAACCGGTTAGTTTTACCGAGAACCGCGGCCAATGGGACGAGAAAGTGCTGTTCAAAGCCGAGGCCGGAGGGGCAACATTTTGGTTTTGCCGGGATGAAGTAGTGTATCAATTCATGCGGGATACCGACGAAATCATAAAGGACGAGATGTCGCATAGTTTTCATATGCTGGAAGGAATGTCCGATAGGTTTCATCATCCCCGATATAAAAAGGAGTGGCTGGTAATTAGGGTACGATTTGAGGGGGCTAATCCCGAGGCTGAGATTATCAGAGGAGACCGTCTTTCGCACAACAGCAACTATTTTATCGGCGCTGATCGATCGAGATGGGCTACCGATGTGCCGAATTATTCTTCGATCACCTATAGGGATATTTATCCCGGCATAGACCTTCGCTATCATGGTGATGGTTTGGGGATGAAGTATGATTTTATCGTGAATGCCGGCGCTGATATATCGCAGATACGGGTTCGTTATGATGGCGTGGATGATCTTTTCATCTCTAATGGCGGAGACCTACAGGCGCAGACGCGGTTTGGGTTGGTTTACGAGCAAATTCCGGAGATTTATCAGGAGGTATGGGGAAGGAAGCGGGAGGTTTCCGGCGGCTATATTATGCGGGAGCCGGGCGTATTTGGCTTTGCTGTAGAGGCATATGATCCTTCTTTGCCATTGATTATCGATCCCGAACTGATCTACAGCACCTATTTGGGGGGAAATGATAGTGACGGCGGCCTTTGCATCGCGGTTGATGCCTCCGGCTGCGCCTATGTAACCGGGGTAACCTGGTCGACTAATTTCCCCACCCAGAATCCATACCAGGTAAATCGAGGAGCGGATGACGTCTTTGTTACGAAACTTTCCTCTTCCGGCAATACCCTTATCTACAGCACTTACCTGGGCGGAAGCAGCTCTGATCAGAGCCGCGGCATCGCGGTCGATGCCTCCGGCTGCGCCTATGTGACCGGGGAAACTTGGTCGACCAATTTCCCCACTCAAAATCCATACCAGCGGTATGTCGATCTCTGCGAAGTTTTCGTGACGAAACTTTCCTCTTCCGGCAACACTCTTGTCTACAGCACCTATCTAGGGTCAGAATCTCTGGAGGGTGGCCTTGGCATTGCGGTCGATGCCTCCGGCTGCGCCTATGTGACCGGCCTGACAGAATCGGCCGGTTTCCCAATTCAGAATCCATACCAAGATTGGCAGGGATACAGCGATGCCTTTGTGACGAAGTTTTCCCCTTCCGGCGACAGCCTTGTTTACAGCACCCATCTAGGTGGAGATTCTCTTGATTATGGCAATTGCATTGCGGTTGATGCCTCCGGCTGTGCCTATGTTACCGGATATACCCTCTCCACCAATTTCCCGACCCAGAATCCATATCAGGGTTATCAGGGAGGCCAGGATGCCTTCGTGACGAAGCTTTCTTCATCAGGCAACACGCTTGGTTATAGCACCTATCTGGGGGGAAATGCCGATGATGAGGGCTGGGGGATTGCGGTCGATGCCTCCGGTTGTGCCTATGTGACAGGGGGTACCTCGTCCAGCAATTTTCCGACCCAGAATCCATACCAGGGAGATCAAGGAGCCGAGGATGTTTTTGTAACGAAGTTTTCTTCCTCCGGCAATACCCTTGTCTACAGCACTCATCTGGGAGGAGATTCTCTTGATTATGGACTTTGCATTGCAGTCGATGCCTTCGGCTGTGCCTATGTGACCGGATTGACCTCTTCCACCGATTTCCCGACCCAGAATCCATATCAGGGTTATCAGGGAGACCAGGATCTCTTTGTAACGAAGCTTTCAGCTTCCGGCAACACCCTTGTCTATGGCACCTACTTGGGCGGGAATGATTCGGATCAAGGCCATGGCATTGCGGTCGATGCCTCCGGCAGCGCCTATGTGGTCGGGCCTACCCATTCCACCAATTTCCCGACCCAGAATCCATACCAGGGAGATCAGGCGGACTGGGATGCTTTTGTTGCCAAGTTCGAACCGGTGCAAACGATCGTAGAAGATTATCAAAACGAATTGCCGAGGGAGACTTCCTTGATAGGGAACTACCCCAACCCCTTCAACAGTCAGACAAGAATCAGCTATTCACTTGTCCAGCGTTGTGATATTACGATTGATATTTTCGATATTCTTGGGGTGAGGATAGCCCGGTTTTCTCTGGGCAATCAGGATCCGGGCAGTCACACAATCCTCTGGGATGCCGGCGGGGTGACTTCGGGTGTTTATTTTTGTCGGCTGACGGCCGGGGATCGCCGGGAGACGAAAAGGATGTTGTTATTGAAGTAAGGGTATGTCTGATTAATGGGATTAAACGAGGCGGCCTGGTTGAGCCGCCTTTTGTCGTTATTGATGATTTCAAATTCTTAGTTGACTGCCTGCCGGATTTCATTAACTTCTATTCCGATTTTCACCGGGCCGGCTCATGACTGATGATCTACCCGCCGGGCGCTATCCGGCCCGCCGCCCTGGATCTGAGATCGAATCGTCGATTCGCTTATGGTGTATGTGAATACGATCTTCACATCCTGTTGGCTAACGGCTACCGGCCGGTTTGCGAACGGTTTACGATGGCCCGTTTGGTGCCGGAAATTATTTTGAAGTCTGCCTGCCGGAAATATCCTACGGTGGACGCCGAATCCGATGGGAAATCCTATAACTTGACCACCAGAACCTTCTTAGAAATCGCTTGCCAAACGGGGAGCGGTACACTTTTTTCTTTTAATAGAGGAAATAGAATTCTGAAAAGAAAAATTAAAAATAATTGCCTAACGAACCGCTCCGGCGGATTGTTTTTATCTCCCGCAGATTTCAATCGTAAGCTTGCAAACCAGAGCCGATAGTCAAGCGGTGAACAGGAAAAAACATCCAAACCATGAAAGTATAGTCGGCCAATTCGGGCTCCGTGGACCGTTACAGGGGTATGCTCCCAAACGGCCTATTGCAACGTCTTTGGGCCGGCCGATTTGATTACTCACATATTCTGATGGTGATTATTACGAGGATATCGAAATGCTTTTCAAAAAGCCGGTAACGCCATTGTTTTCTCGGCAAGTATTCAAAGACGAAATTCGGCTGGAAGTCATATAGGAATATATAAGCGATGGATAAAATACTGGTATTGGATGGCCGCCAGCGGTCGGCCTTGGCGCTGGTAAGATCACTGGGACGACGCGGAATTCATGTAGCTGTCGGTGAAGAAAATCACCCCTGCCTGGCTTCGGTATCGAAATATTGTAGGCATAGATTCAAATATGCACCGCCAGCCAAAGCGCCGCGGCCGTTTATAGATTCCATATTGGACGAATTGCGGCGTGATAAATATTCCATGATTTTTCCGATGACGGATATCACCTGTTATTTGGTTTCGGAATTCCGCGAAGAAATCGCCAAATATACACAAGTGCCGCTGGTTGATCGCGAAACATTTGCCAAAGCCTCGGAAAAGCTGGAGGTCATAGAAACCTGTAAAAGTTTGGGATTGCCGGTTCCCCGAACCTGGAAGTTGGAAAAACGATCCGATATCGACGATTTTATCGCTGAGTTTCAATTTCCGGTTGTTATCAAACCGCGGCGTTCCAGATATCTGATTGATAACGCCTGGGTGCTGACCGGAGTTGATTACGCATTCTCCGCCGAGGAGCTTCGCCGAAAAATAAAAGATTATAATCCAAAGCTGCCTCCGCCGCTGATTCAAGAGCGTATCCCCGGACAGGGAGCGGGGACTTTTGTTATTTTCAATAAAGGAGAGTTGCGGGGGATATTCTCGCATAAACGAATCCGCGAAAAACCGCCTTCCGGTGGGGTAAGCGTTCTCTGCGAATCGGCCCCGATCAGTCCGCTGATGCGCGATTATTCGGTAAAGCTTTTGCAGGCGCTGGGATGGCACGGCGTGGCGATGGTTGAATTCAAAATAGACTCGCGCGATAATATCCCGAAAATTATGGAAATCAACGGCCGATTCTGGGGATCTCTGCAACTGGCGATCGACGCCGGAATCGATTTTCCCTATATGCTTTACCGGATGACCAAAGACGGTGATGTTCCCGAGCAGTTCGATTATAGGGTCGGCGTGCAATCGCGCTGGTTGATAGGGGACTTTGACCATTTGATGATGATAATGCTAAAATCGCGAAATGCATTACGGTTGCCCAAGGGACATCCGGGGAGATTGAAGACCCTTTACGAATTCGTGAAATTTTTTAAGCCGCGCCAGAAGTACGATGTCTTGCGATTTAATGACATTCGTCCGTTTTGCCACGAACTGGGTTTGTGGTTCAAGAACTTGAGCAAAAGCTGATTGGTGCAGGATGAATACGGCCGGGTCGAAAAAGAAAAACAAGCTGCGTGGGGCGCTTCATGTCCATACCAAATTATCGCACGATGGTACCCTCAGCCTGGATGAATTAGTCAGGTTCTTCAAAAAACAAGGCTATGATTTTGTGGCTATCACCGAGCATTCATATGATATAAGTCAGGATTCAATCGACCAACTCGCCGCCGAATGCAATCGGATTTCCACGCCGGAATTTCTTGTTATTCCCGGAATCGAATTCCGCTGTCACGACAACATCGACATATTGGGGTATGGGGTTACGCGCACCTGCGATTCGGACGACCCGGCGACCGTGATCGATCATATCAATGACCACGGCGGTGTTGCTGTATTCGCCCATCCGACGGTCCGCGATTATCCTATCGAAAAAGACTGGGTTTGCCTTCTGCATGGCGCGGAAATATGGAACCTTCAGGAAGGCAAATATCTGCCGCAGGTTGTGTCGATGGAAAGGTTTCGTTTGTTCCAGCGCTGGCAGCCTGAGATAATGGCGTTTTGCGGACTGGATTTTCACCGCCAGAAAAGTTATTATCCGGTGGTGAATGTCGTTACGGCAGAATCCAACGATAAGAATTCCATCCTGAAAGCGTTACTTGAAGGTGATTTCCATGCCGAAAGTCCGTATTTTAATATTGGCCCCGATGGCGCAATGAACCCGCTGAAACGATCCTTTATATATATTTTTAGCTCCATCTTAAACATGGTTAGGAATACCAGGGAATCTTTCAGCCGTTAATAGATAAGCCCCCTTATAGGCAAAATTAAGATTTGAAATATGCCTCCATCAGTTATGACTAACGCAGTCAAGAGAGTATCTTGCGGCTGAAATGGCGGGGAGATACTGACGGCAATCGGTTTTTTGGAATAGCGTAATTGGTTGCGTATCGCCGTCATACTAACTACCCCATCTATCCTGAAAGCCGCTCCCGGAGAATATACTAAATATCGGTGGCGCCGATAACTACATCGGCGCTTGGCTGCTTATTTAAGATGGATATATATTTGAGCTTTGGCGGCTCCGGATTCTCAGCAAAACGGAATATTTCAACGTATTAAAATGTGTTAAATGAGGAATCGAGGCATAAACCATTTCTCGGGTAATATTGGGGTCATTGGTGGGCTCATTTCACGCCCGTATCGAATTACAGGTGACAAAAAGTGGCAAAAAGCAAAATGAATTGATGAGGATATATGAAGAGTGCATTGATGGGCATTACGGGCGCATCGTTGATGATATTCAAGGTATGATGAATATAATTTTCATTTTTGTCCCAATGGCATTATGCGTGCCCAAAACTGCCGGATTGACCACGACGAATGCAGAAAATGCGAATTTAGATTGACAATTTTTGACTTCCGGATTATTTTGAAGACATGAGATACGTTCTCAATGAAAAAGACGGGTGGCTTCGGCTGAAACGCCGGATCTTGTGGCGAATCTATCTCAAAGGTCAGCTCTAATTTCTCCCTATCCATATTTTTTTAAGTTCAAAATCGCATTTCATTTATTAACAAGGAGTTACCATGGTCGAAATAAATTTGGCGAATAAATCGGTCTTAGGGTATTCAGACATAGCCGACAAAGACATTATCGAGTTTGAACATCTTTATGGCGCCCACCACTACGGGCGTCTCGGACTCGTGGTGCGCACGGCCAAAGGCGCTTGGCTGACCAATATCGAGGGGAAACGCTACCTGGATTGCTTGGCTGCTTATTCCGCCGCCAATCAGGGACATCACCACCCGAAAATCGTCAATGCCGTGATCGAGGCGCTGCGGGGCGATTACGCATCGGTGATCTCGAATGTCGTCTATACCGATGCGCTCGGCATTTTCTTGAAAAAAGCAGCCACGCTGCTACCGCAACTCGGCCCTCGGTTCGGTGCTCACGGCAATAAGGTCTTACCCAAGAACGGCGGCGTCGAGTCGGTCGAAACCAGCCTGAAAACGATGCGTTATTTCGGCTATAAGCATAAAGGAATTCCCGACGGCAAACAGGAAATAATCGTTTTCAACAACAATTTCCACGGGCGGATGATAACCGTCATCTCTTTTTCGACCACCCCGAAATATAAAACAGGTTTCGGGCCGCTGACGCCGGGTTTTGTCAGCGTCGATTACGGTGATCTTGAAGCAGTTGAAAAAGCGATCACCCCCAATACCTGCGGCATTCTGGTCGAACCGATGCAGGGCGAAGGCGGCATGTACGTCCCGCCCGCCGGATTTCTGCAAGGGCTGCGGGAAATCGCCGACAAGAACGATTTAATGCTGGTATTCGACGAAATCCAGGTCGGCCTTGGACGGACCGGCAAGATGTTCTGTTTCGAACATGAGGGTGTCGTTCCCGATGGCATAATTTTGGGCAAAGCCCTGTCGGGAGGATTGCTGCCGCTGTCGATTTTCGCCACTAATTCCCAGATAATGGATATGGTATTCCAGCCCGGTTCCGATGGTTCCACGTTCGGCGGATTCAGTCTTGCCTGCGTGGCCGGAATCGCCGCCCTGGATGTTATTATCGATGAGAATCTGCCCGAAAGAGCTGCCCGTCAGGGCGAGATCTTGAAACGAAAAATCGAGGATATCGCCGCCCGTTCGAGTCACGTTAAGGAAGTTCGCGGTCGCGGACTGTTCATAGGGATAGAGGTTAAAGCCGGCGATGCCATGGCTTACTGTCGGAAATTGCTGGAACATGGAGTCCTGGCGAACGACAGCCATGGCCATACGATCCGCATATCACCGCCCCTGATTATCGGCGATGCAGAAGTTGACTATCTTTGTCAGCGGCTGGAAAAAGTGTTGCTGGATTGAATCAATTCTGTCCGTTCGAATCCGATTTTGGCGGTCCGCGGCGGATGCCGGGGCCGCTTTATTATTTATAGTGAAGGCTTGCCCGAACTGTTTGTTTACATGATGGCGCATAGGTCAAGGATATTTCTCGGCTTAGCTTGACTTTCGGTGTGGATTAGATTAATTTTGCTGATTGTGATGGTGAAGGTTCTAAGCGGGCAGGTTCTGCCGTTGCAGTCGACTATAGGCCGACGGATTGTCGGCAGACTACCGGTGGGCTGAGTATGCGGTCGTCGCCGCTCTAATGGAACGAGCAGTAATTGCCCGAAGATCGAAATTGTTGAAGGGAGCAATATGAGCGACAAGTCTTTCAATCCGTTTGAAATGGCCCAGGCGCAATTCGATAAGGTCGCAGATGTCCTCGACTTGGATTCGGCCACGCGGGATCTTTTGCGTTATCCGATGCGGGAATACCATTTCAATATTCCTATAACCATGGACGACGGTACCAAGCGGGTGTTTCGCGGCTTCAGAATCCAGCACAACGACGCCCGCGGACCGGGAAAGGGAGGCATCAGATTCCACCCTCAAGAGACCGTGAATACGGTTCGGGCTCTTTCGATGTGGATGACCTGGAAATGCGCCGTTGTCGATATCCCTCTCGGCGGAAGCAAAGGGGGCGTTGTCTGCGATCCCCATAATTTGAGCCTGCGGGAACAGGAACAGATTTGTCGCGGCTGGGTGCGCCAGCTTTCGCGCGATATCGGCCCCGAAACCGACGTGCCGGCGCCTGATGTGATGACCAACGCCCAGCATATGCTATGGATGCTCGACGAGTACGAAACGATATTCCGCGCCAGGCGTCCTGGTTTGATTACCGGCAAGCCTGTCGGTATGGGCGGATCGCTGGGACGCACCGAGGCGACCGGTTTCGGGGTGGTTTATGTGGTTCGGGAAGCGCTCAAGGAACTCGGCCTTCGTCCCGAAAAGACGATCGCCAGCGTCCAAGGTTTCGGCAACGTGGCGCAATACGCTATCAAGCTTTATCATCAGATAGGGGGAAAGGTAATTTGCGTTTCCTGCTGGGATCAATCGGATCAGACATCCTACTCGTTTAAAAAGGAAAGCGGCATCAACCTCGATGAGTTGCTGGCAATCACCGACAAATTCGGCAGCATCGATAAAAACAAGGCCGCTCAGCTCGGTTATGAAATCTTGCCGGGAGACGCCTGGATCGAGCAGGATGTCGATATACTTTTCCCGTGTGCTTTGGAAAACCAGATTACTGCTGCCAACGTCGATAAAATCAGCCCGCGTGTCAAAC
>CAZHVC010000033.1:0-9431 GCA_964535765.1 uncultured Ignavibacteria bacterium
GGCGACATCGACCGTTCGGCTGACCGGATAAACCGGCGGCGGTTCGGTTGGCGAACAGTGGAAAACGGCTGGAATCGAAAACAAAGCGATAAGAAGGATTAACCTGTTTAATTTCTGAACCATTGTCATTTTCGGCTCCTTGGCACAGTGGGAGATTCAAAGCAAACGAAAATCCGAGATCGTTTTTAATGTCGGTGCGATTTTACCGAACGGTTTCATTCCCGGCCGGAATATCGTGTTCGGCGGCTCCTTCCAGTTCGACCAGCGACTGCGGCACCATCGCCATGATATCGCTGGCGATCAAGCCTCGGCCGCCGATATCGGCCGCCGCGATATCACCGGCAAGCCCATGCACGTAATTGGCCAGGATCGCTGCCGTTTCGGCAGTCATCCCTTGCGCCAGAAAACCGCCGATAAGGCCGGTCAAGACGTCGCCCGACCCGGCCGTGGCCATGCCGTCGTTGCCGGAATAGTTGATATGGATATCGCCCGACGGCAGCGCCGTGATTGTCGGCGCTCCTTTGAGCACCAGAACCAGGTTGTATTCGCCGGCGAATTTAGTTGCCAAGTCGAAACGATCGGCAGCGATCTCGGCGATCGATTTACCCGTGAGTCGGGCGAACTCGCCCGGGTGCGGCGAAATCACCAACGGCCCGCGGTGTTTTTTAAGTATTTCGGGGGTTTGCGCCATTATATTCAGCGCATCGGCATCGAGAACCGCCGGCTTTTCCATTTCGCTGACGATTCTTCTTATCAATTCCGCGGTCTCGTGATGAGTACCGATTCCCGGTCCGATAGCCGCCGCGTCGGCGTCGGCGATATGTCGCCTGATTTCGCCCATGCCGCGCAGGGCAAGACGGCCACTTTTCTTGACATCCGGAAGCGGCTTGCTGATAACCTCGGTCGATTTTATTTCGATAATCGGATTGAGTGATTCGGGCACGCCCAGATATACCAGACCGGTTCCGCAACGCAGGGCGGTCATCGCCGTCAGAACGGCCGCCCCGGTATAGCCGGTCGATCCGGCCAGCACGTACAACTTTCCGTAATCACCCTTATGGGCGTCGGGCCGTCTTTTCGGCAACAACCTGATCGCTTCGAGTCTGCGCACCAAATTGGTCTTGATATCCTCGGCGATTCCCGGCGGAAAGCCGATATCGGCCACCTCGAGAATGCCGCAGACAGCTTTTCCGGGAAACAAGACCTGACCGATTTTCGGAAAACCGAAAGTGACCGTCAGGGCGGCCCGCACCGTCGGGTCGGAAAGCTCACCGGTGGCGCCGTTCAACCCCGAGGGACAATCGACCGCCACCACCGGGACTTCGGAGTCGTTGATTTTGGCAATTATTTGAGCATAGGGGGGCTTGATTTCGCCCTGAAAACCGGTGCCGAAAATGGCATCGACGATCAGCCAGGTGTCGGTTCTGATTTGATACTGGGAGGCGTCGAAAATCTCTTTGATAGCAATTCGGCATTTGCCAGCTTTCATCATGTTCTCTGCGGCATCGCCCTTGATCTCCTCGGCTCGGCCGAGCAGGTTGATTTCGACGTTAGCGCCGTTTTCTTTCAAATACCGCGCCACCACGAATCCGTCGCCGCCGTTGTTACCTTTTCCGCAGACGACCGCCACCGTTTTCGATTGCACGCTGCCGAATCGTCGCAGGATCGCCTCGAATACCGCCCGGCCGGCGTTCTCCATCAGAGTTTGCCCGGGTATTCCTTTTTCCTCGATCGCCCGGCGGTCGATTTCCTGCATCTGTTTCGGAGTGCAGATTTTCATGGTGATGTAGTTTATCTTTGGTTCGGGACTATGTCAATATGAATAGTTGGCTGGTTCAGGTGATAAGGTGGTCTTGCCATCGGTGATTTCAGCGGCGGGTCAACGTCGGAATATAGTTAGCTGATTGCATCATCCCCGACGGCTGGCCGCGGACTTATCAATACCCTTCGGCAAACAAGAAGTCGGGAAATGCCTCAGCCGGCGGCAACGCCGTTGCCGAACAATCAGGGCGGCCTTGTCGGGTCTTTGAAAGCAAACTTTCGCCATGGCGTTATCTGAGCAAAGTCATTTTTACAGACCGGCTCCCGGCGACGCTTTTGACGATTCCGAAATAGACGCCGCCGGCCGCCAGCCCGCCTGAATCGTCAAGGCCGTTCCAGATCATCCAGTGCTCGCCGGCGGTTAGACACCCCGAAAAAAGGTTTCTCACCAGCCGGCCGCTAATATCGTAAATTTTCAGTGATACTTTTCCTTCTTCGGCTATGGCCAAACCGATCATCGTTGCGCCGTTGAACGGATTCGGATAGTTCCAGAGAGTCGTGCCTTTTGGCGGTGCCGGCTCCTCGGCGATGGCGGTGAGATTATTATAAAAAGCAAGCAGGCAAGGTTGGCCGGAAACTCCCATCAGCAGGTCTGTATAGCCGTCGCCGTTGATATCGCCGAAAGCCAGGGCCGTCCCCACGTTTGGCGAGTCGTATTGCCAGGATGGCTGCGGCTGGAAAGAGCCGTTTCGATTGAGATATATCCGCAGATGGCCTGTCGAAAACTCGACTGTGGCCAGGTCAAGGTCGCCGTCGGCGTCAACGTCCGCCCAGGCGATATCCTGCGTGCCGTGATAAGCGTTTTGTGATTGCCAAATCGGGGTTGACCCCGGCATGCCGCCGATATTGGCATAGAGTTGTGTCGGGATGGAGCCTCCTATCGCCAGCTCCGGAAAGTAATCACCGTCTATATCACCCCAGGTGATCCCCTTTTGGCCCTGGGCCGTATTTCCCGTCCAGCCCGGAATGTTAGCGACCGCCCCGCTGTCGTTGAAATAGACGCAGGAATTGAAATTTACCCATTTGGAGACGGCCAGATCGGCCCATCCGTCGAGGTTGCAGTCGCCCCATTCCACCGAGCTTGATATCTCTCTTGCCGCAGAGCTCCATGAAGGAGTGCGCTCGAGAACGCCGCCGTTGTTTATATAAATATGCACCGGCCGGTAGGGATCGGGCGAAACCCCCTGATTCGAGGTGGCCACGTCGAGGTCATAATCTCGGTCGAAATCGCAGAGCGCCGCCGCGGTCGTCCAGGTGGGGTAAATCGATGTCCAACCCGGCGTTTGGGATATGGTATCTCCTTCACAGCCGAAATATATGCAATCCGGATCTAAGGTGAAATCTCCGTTGGTGCAGAAAATATCGAGATGGCCGTCATCGTTTATATCGCCGATTTTGATATCGGTGGTGGAGTGGGAATCGACCGACCACCATGTCGGCGTCGAGGGGAGCTGCCGATTTAAGTTGTATAGGATGAAATTACGCCAATCGTTGTACGGCGGATAACTTTGCGAATGGTAGCAGCCGACGGCCACGTCGATATCGTAATCGCCGTCCAGATCGGCCGTGGCTATTCCCCCGACCTGCATTCTCAAATCCAGAGTCCAGTCTGGAGAAAGAGAATATGGCACGATATCCGTGGCGAACGAACCACCGTCATAACCATCGAACGTGGCGATTGCCGTATCCCGGCCGGTCTCGCTGATTTCGATTCTATCGTAAGCGTATGAAAAAGCGAAAATCGGCAGAACGGCAACCAACAAATTCAATATGCTCAGGCCAAACATATGCTCACCTCGTCTGTCGGGAAACGACTTCATCATTACAATTTAGCCTGAAGACGAAAATTGTCAATGATTTAATGTGGCGAATATCGTTTAAAAAATATATGGACAAAAATCATCCTTAATGGTTAATTTTTGGTCATATTTTGACCCAGGTAACAAGAACGTGTTTTTGTCGTAAATTATCATGCGGCGTGTCATAGGCAAAAAGCCAGGGACGAAAACCCGAAAAATCGCCGAATCGTCCATGACAAGACGACCCAAAACAGGCCGGAAGCAAAAGCGGAGCGCCGACAAGAGATCACCCGGCCGGGCAAAGCAGGCTGTCGATAAACATCTGACTTATGAGTCATTGAGAAGAATGGTCCAGTTAAGTGATGTCATTCTGGTGGAATTGGATGCTCAAGGAAATATCCTTTTCATCAACGAAAAAGGGTGTGAAATTCTCGGCTATGACGCCAAAAGCATTATCGGCCGGAACTGGTTTACCGATTTTATTCCCGATAACGATCGGGAGAAGACCAGGGAAGTTTTCAATCTTATTATAAGCGGTCGGCTTGAACCGGTCAGACGTTACGAAAACGCAATCAAGTCGCGCACCGGCGAAGAGAGGCTGATCGCCTGGCATAATAGTTGTATTACCGATCGTGATGGCCGAATTTGCGGCACGATCAGCTCCGGCCTCGATATCACCGAACTGATGGCGGCGATGGAGCAGACCCGGGAAAGCCAGAGAATGCTTTCGACTTTGATGGGGAATCTTCCCGGGATGGCCTACCGGTGTCTTAATAATCCCGAATGGACGATGAATTTCGTCAGCCAGGGATGCCTTGAACTTACCGGTTACGAGACTGCCGACATAATCGGGAATAAAACCATTGCCTACGGCGATATCATAATCCCCGAGGACAGGCAGCTGGTCTGGGAAGGCGTTCAGGCGGCGCTTGAAAATAGGCAGGCCTATAAACTCATATATCGGATTGCCGCCAGCAACGGCGAAATAAAATGGGTGTGGGAGCAGGGCTGCGGCGTATTTTCCGAATCGGGAGAGCTCCTTTTTCTTGAAGGTTTCATCACTGATATAACCCCCCTAAAGAAGATCCAGGACCAGTTCGAGGCCGAAAAAGAAAAAATGAAGGTGACGCTTCATTCGATCGGCGATGCCGTCATCGCCACCGATACCGAGGGGCGGATCGAATTGCTCAACCCGGTGGCGGAAAAATTGACCGGCTACTCACAGGAAGAGTCACTGGGAAAGCCGCTCAATGAAATTTATAAGATAATCAATGAAGAAACCCGGTTGCCGCAGGAAAACCCGGTGGCAAGGGTCCTGCAATCCGGTTTGGTCATTGGTTTGGCGAACCATACCGTTTTAATTTCCCGTGACGGAACCGAGCGCCAGATCGCCGACAGCGGCGCGCCGATCTATAATAAACAGGGACGGATAATCGGCGTCGTGCTGGTATTCCGCGATATCAGCGAAGAAAGAAGAATCCAGGAGATAATAGCACGAGCCCAGCGACTGGAAACGGCCGGCACGGTGGCCGGGCAGGTGGCCCACGATTTCAACAATCTGCTGGCGCCTCTGATCGCCTATCCCGAATTCATCAAACGCGAAATCGACCCCGACAATCCGGCGATCAAATATATCGATGATATCGAAACAGCTTCCCGGAAAATCGCCGAAATCAATCAACAGCTTTTGACGCTCGGCCGCCGCGGCCACTACAATCTCGAACCGCTCAATCTCAATCAAATCGTGCGGCAGGCGGTGATGCAAATATACCCGGTGCCTGATTCCCTGAAAATCGAACTCGACCTCGCCGGTGATATCGCCAATATCAAAGGTGGAGGGTCGCAGGTTTTTAGGGCGATTTCCAACCTGATTACCAACGCCCGTGAAGCCATGAACGACAGCGGTATCCTGACTATCAAAACCGAAAACTATTACGTCGATCAGCTGGAAGGCAGGTTCGGAATGGTGCCGCGGGGCGAATATGTCCGGCTGACGGTAAGCGACACCGGACCGGGAATTCCCCAGCATATCATGCAACGGATTTTCGACCCCTTTTTCACCACCAAAGTCGCCGACAGAAGAAGGGGTTCGGGGTTGGGTTTAAGCGTGGTCGATGCCGTGGTGAATGATCACGGCGGCTTTATCGATCTTCACAGCGATGACGGCAGAGGAGCGACTTTTTATATCTATTTCCCGATCACCCGGGAGCAAATCGAGGTAGATGACTCCGAGATCGTCCTCGGCGGATCGGAGAAGATACTGGTTGTTGACGACGATGAGACGCAAAGAACGGTTTTACAAAAGATGCTTACCCATATCGGTTATCAGGTCAAATTGGTCGAGAGCGGGGAAAGGGCGGTTGAATGTTCGAAAACCGAGAATTTCGACCTGTTGCTTTTGGATATGGTGATGCCCGATGGAATCGATGGGACGGAGACTTACCGAAGAATCCTCGAATTCAACCCCGGGCAAAAAGCGATAATCATTTCCGGTTTCGCCGGAAGCGAACGGGTGGCGGAAGCCATGAAGCTGGGGGCCGGTGCTTTTATTAAAAAGCCGCTTTATATTAAAGATATCGCCCGGGCTATCAGGAAAGAGATAGATCGAAAAGTGATTTGATTTCGGTCTCGTTATTGACGTCTGGGACGGTGCATCAACATTTCGTTTTTGGGATTCCGGCTTTCCCCCACCGACCGCACATAAACGGCCTTGTCTCCCTGGACCGGACAGGCATATTCGCAGGCGCCGCAGCCGATACACTCCTCGGCGATAATGTAGGGGCGGCGCAGTTTTATGATGCGGCCGTCCGGCTGGCTTTGTTCGACCGGCTCTAAGCGGATTGCCTTGGGTGATGTGGGGCACCACTCCTCGCAGACGATACATTCTTTGCCTGAGGCCCAGGGGAGGCAGCGGCCGCGGTCGATAAAGGCGGTGCCGATACGCAGCGGTGGAATTTGCTTATCCCCCGTCTTTTCATTCTGGCTTAACTGTCTTATGGCACCGGTGGGACAACTATGACCGCATAAGACGCAGGTATATTCGCAATACCCTATCGCCGGGATCAGCACCGGACTGAAAATCCCCTCCCAACCGGCTTCCCCGATGGCCGGATGCAAAGCATTGGTCGGGCAAATTTTCATGCACTGGCCGCAGCGGATGCAGCGCGCCAAAAATTCCTCCTCGGCCAATGACCCCGGGGGACGGATCAGGCTCTGATACGGATGACGGCTTTTATCCAGACCGCTTCGCAGAACGGGGACGACCGCCACTCCGGCGAAAACGCCGATTATCAACTTTCGGCGCGAGAGATCGGGGCCTTTTATCAGCGACGGATCGTCCACGTAAAAGCCGAAGCTCAAGGCGCCGTTCGGGCACGCCTCAAGGCAATTCAGGCATAGATGGCATTCGCTTCTATGGTGCGGCAACTGGCGATGCGGGTTGTCGCCGCCCTGACACCGCAAAAGACATTTGCCGCAATCGTCGCATTTCGCTTTGTCTTTTTTAAGGCCGAATATGGAAAAGCCCGCAAAAATTCCCAGCAGCGCCCCAAGCGGGCATAACGCTCGACACCAGAATCTGGTATAAATGCGATTTCCGGCGATAACGGCCGCCAACAGCACCGCCAGCCAGAAAACGCCGTTGTATAGCGGCTGCTTAGGCGGAAGAAAAAGCATTTCAGACAACCGGTAGAGGCCGTCTCCGACAGCCGCCAACAACGCCACGCTCGAGTCGAGAAACCAGCCGAAAATCATCCTTAACAGTAAAAATAGAGCAGGGAAAACCACCAGACCTAGCGAGCGGGCAAGCAGGGAAAGCGGATCCAGCAGTCCAGTCTGCAGACTTCCGAGGATAGCCATCCCGGCGAAAAAAAACAGCAAATAGTATTTCAGTTTTTGGTAGGGCTTATAAACGTTTCGCGTAAGGATCGATTTGCCGGCGTTTTCGGGTTTGAAAGCGGAAAAAAAATTATTGAGCGAACCGAGCGGACAGACCCAACCGCAAAAAAATCGTCCGAAAACGATGGTCAAAACGATCAGGATGAATCCGAGCGCAAGAGTTTTGTATATAAGGCCCGCCACACCGGCGAGACCTATCAGATTCAACGGATTCAGGTCGAAAAATATTTTCAACCAGCCGGACACCGATTCGGAGTTTTTATCGTAACGATATTCGGTGGTGAACACCAGCCAAACGAAGAGGCAGAAAAACAAAACCTGGGAAAGAATTCTCAATCTGACGAGCCGTCGCATCCGTTCCCGCCGCTTTTGTCAAAGTTCCTTGACGGCCAGCCGGTTTTCCGGCGGGTTCAGGTCGCCGAGACCGAAATCGGCGGCCATCTTGATAAAGGGAAAATCGGCGGGTTTCCTGGAGAGAAACCGACAAACATAAGATTCGGCCGCTACCGGGTCGGTGGCGGCTACCACGGTATGATAAGCGATCAAATCCTCCGTTCGACCGCCGGTGGGGCCCCCTTTTTGCATCACCCGGGTGGCATCCTGGATAGTCAGCGTCGGATTGAACAGGCGGGCCAGTTCGGCGATACTGAATTCGATATCCTGATGCAGCTTGTTTCGCGGACCGGCGAGCGCCCCGAACCAGTTTTTCATCCCCGCGGTCATGCCGGAAAGCGAGTGATGCTTGACCACCGGAACATTTATCAGCTTGTCGCACTCCAGGATTTTTCGTATCACCGGCCATCGGCCCAAGCTGTCTGTTCCGAAATCGACGTCGATCAGTTCGCTGTCGGTTATCAGCACCACCGCTGCCCCCTGTTTTTGGGCGGCCTCTTTGATTCCGGATCTATTATAGGCTCGTTCGGCGGCGTTGCAGGTCACATCAGCGACCGTCACTTCTCTGGCGCCGGCTTTGAAACAAAGCCGGCAAATCTCGGCCACGATTTCCGGATGGGTATTGGCGCCCTGCTCCGGGGTCCTGTCCCAGCCGATATTCGGCTTTACGAATACCCGATCGCCCTTGGCGACGAATCTTTCCATCCCCCCCAGAATCATGATCGCCTCGGCGACCGCCGTCGGATATGATTGGGATTTGACCGCCGCCAAAAGGGGATATTGGGGGTTATCCGAAGCACGGCGATCTTTGGGCAAGAAACCGGTTCCGTTTGTCGCTGATTCAGAACTTTTCCTTGTTCCAAGAACGAGAATGCCGCCGGTTGACAGCGCTATCGCCGCCCCCGCCTTGATGCTTTCCTTGATAAATGCCCGCCGCTTCATCGAAACCTCCGGTTTTCGCCTAATCCCGTTTGAATTTATATTCTGCCCGACGAATTTGCCATAGATTATTATCCGGATCACGGCAAGCAGGCGCAGCTAAAATATGTGATTTCGATAGGGATAATTCGAAGCGAAATAATCCCGATAAAGCTAATCAGGGATTAGCTTGACATAGAGCCGCCGGGTTTCTATTTTTTCGGCTTGTTGAAAGGAAAGGTCATGACCGAGATTCCCAAAGCATACGATCCCTCGCAATTCGAGGATGCCATCTACCAGGAGTGGTTGGCCAGAGGAATTTTCACCGGCGATCCGAACAGCGACAAGAAACCGTTTTCGGTGGTGATTCCGCCGCCGAACGTCACCGACGTTTTGCATCTCGGCCATGCTCTCAACAATACGCTTCAGGATGTGCTTATCCGCTGGAAGCGGATGCAGGGATTCGAAACCGAATGGTTGCCCGGAGTCGATCATGCCGGTATCGCCACCCAGGTCGTCGTCGAAAAAAACCTGGCCAGAGAAGGGTTGTCCCGGCACGATCTGGGCCGCGAGAAATTCGTCGCGAGAGTATGGCAGTGGAAA
>CAZHVC010000034.1:0-7700 GCA_964535765.1 uncultured Ignavibacteria bacterium
GGATTCATCGAGGGGATCAACTATTTCAAGCAGAAAGCGAATGTCCGCGGCGACCGACCGGACTTCACTTTTCCGATACCACCAAAACAGAAGCTGTTCATGGACGTGAAATTCCCTTTCGATAACTATCGGAATTACCTGGAGGCCTCATCTGAAGAAGAACGAGAACGTCTGAAAGTCCGCTTTCTGAAAGATGTCCGCTCCCATATAAAGGCGATCGCCGATCGCAATTATCCCGCCAGCGACGAGGACGCCCTCGATATGGTGCTGCTGTTTGTCCCCAACGAACAGATTTTTTCCTTTATCAACCAGCATGATTTTGAATTGATCGAGAAGGCGGTTTCGCAGAAAATCATAATCTGCTCGCCGATGACCTTATTCGCCATCCTGGTGCTTATCCGGCGCGCCACCGAGAATTTCAATCTCGAAAAGACCGCCTCGCAGATCTTGACTTTGCTGGGCGAATTTTCCCGCCAATGGAAAGCATTTATCGAAAGCCACGAAAAAGTGGGCAAGCGGATCGAACAGCTTCAGGAGGATTTCGGGAAAATGATCTCGACCCGCAAAAATCAATTGCAGAGACCTCTTGACAAAATCGAGGAGTTGCGCCGATCCAGAGGCCTGCCGGTTGCCGCCGAGACGGATTTCGAGGACGAATCGGCCGAGCCAGCCAAGGATGAATCCAGCTAATAATGCGGAACGGCGCCCCGAACTGTTCCCGAATAGCGAGACCGGTTTTGTTCCAATATACACCCTCTTGATTTTGCCGAACTATTTTGTTATAAATAGCGTACTTGTACATATTCGATAGATTCGAATTGAGGCAGGCAAGGAGCGTTAAAATATGTCTAAAGTGATCGGCATAGATCTCGGCACTACAAATTCCTGCGTGGCCATAATGGAGGCCGGCGAACCGAAAGTGATCCCCAACCCGGATGGATCCCGCACCACGCCCTCGGTAGTGGCCTTTCTAAAAACCGGTGAGCGGCTGGTGGGGCAAACGGCCAAAAGACAAGCGATTACCAATCCGGAAAACACCATATTTTCGATAAAACGATTCATGGGCCGCCGCCACGCGGAGGTTGCATCGGAGGAAAAGCTCGTCCCCTACAAAGTTACCAAAGCCCCGAATGATGACGTCCGAATTCTGGCGGGCGGTAAGGAATATGCGCCTCCGGAAATATCGGCGATGATTTTGCAATATTTGAAACGGGCGGCCGAAGATTATCTCGGTGAACCGGTCAGCAAGGCCGTAATAACCGTCCCTGCCTATTTCAATGACAGCCAAAGACAGGCCACCAAAGACGCCGGAGAGATTGCCGGACTTGAAGTTTTGAGAATAATAAACGAGCCGACGGCCGCCTCGCTGGCCTACGGACTGGAAAAAAAGAAAGATGAAAAGATCGCCGTTTACGATCTCGGCGGCGGAACATTCGATATCTCCATCCTCGAGCTGGGCGAAGGAGTTTTCGAGGTTAGAGCCACCAACGGCGATACCCATCTCGGCGGCGATGATTTTGACCAACGGATAATCGACTGGCTGGCAGATGAATTCAAAAAAACGAACGGGATCGATTTACGCAACGACAGAATGGCTTTGCAAAGGTTGAAAGAAGCGGCGGAAAAGGCCAAATGCGAACTTTCGAGCACCATGCAGACAAGTATCAATCTGCCGTTCATCACGGCCGATCAAAGCGGCCCCCGCCATCTGGATATAACCCTTACCCGGGCCAAATTGGAACAGCTTGTTGATGATTTGATCCAGCGCACAATCGAACCCTGCCGTCAGGCTTTGCGCGATGCGCGTCTTTCAGCCAGCGATATCAATGAAGTCGTCCTCGTGGGGGGAATGACCAGAATGCCCAAAGTTCAGGAAATCGTCCGCGAGCTGTTCGGCAGGGAGCCGCACAAAGGTGTCAATCCCGACGAAGTGGTGGCCATAGGCGCCGCCATACAGGCGGGCGTCCTGGCCGGCGATGTTAAAGATGTGTTGCTGCTCGATGTCACACCGCTGTCGCTGGGAATCGAAACTCTGGGTGGGGTGTTCACGAAGTTGATCGAAAGAAATACGACGATTCCCACCCGCAAATCGCAGATTTTTTCGACCGCCGCCGATAATCAACCGGCCGTTTCGATCCATGTTCTGCAGGGCGAACGGGAGATGGCCATCTACAATCGGACGCTGGGGCGGTTCGATTTGGTCGGTATTCCGCCTGCCCCGCGCGGCGTGCCGCAGATAGAAGTAACGTTCGATATCGATGCCAATGGCATACTCCATGTTTCCGCCAAGGACCTCGGAACCGGCAAGGAACAATCTATCAAGATCGAATCGTCCTCAGGATTATCCAAGGAAGAAGTCGAGAAGATGAAACGCGATGCCGAATTGCATGCAGGAGAAGATAAAGCCCGGCGGGAATTGGTTGAGGCGAAAAACAAGGCCGACAGCATCATTTACTCGACCGAAAAATCGCTTAAGGAATACGGTGACAAACTTTCCCCGGAGGATCGATCGCGGATAGAAAAGGCGATCGAGTCCTGCCGCGAAGCGGCAAAATCGGACAATATAGGCACGATAAACAAAGCCTGCGATGAACTGCAGGCTGCCTCCCATAAATTGGCTGAAGAACTCTATAAACAAGCCTCTTCCCAGAAGAAAGACCAGACGGAAACGCCGGCTGACGAGAAAGGCAAAGGTCCCGGCGCAAAAGATAAGGGGGATGGGGCTGTCGATGCCGATTTTGAGGTGGTTGACGACAAATAAGCCCTAAAGCCGCCGGCCCCAATAATTCGACTATAAAGGCGAATTATCACGGGATACGGTTTCGTTATCCGCCCGAGGGCGGCAAGGCAACTTTGGACCGCAACCTTGGCTTGGCGGGCGAAATAGTAAGGTGGAGTGGCCGGGAATGTCAACCTCTGCGCTTCTATTATTGCAATTTGACGATATCGCGTAAATTTTCATTTTACAACGGCGAAACACCCGCTATATTTATCTTAACCGCAGGAATAATTACATCAAAACCCGATCGGCCTTAGGGTATCGCCGAATGAAGGTCTGCTTTTCGTGGCGGTTTAATTGAGCATGATAGAAACGGAAATCAAAAATTGGCTTACGGCGCAGGGGCTGGTTTTCTCAACCAAACCGGAGACGTTTGCGATCGACGGAGACGGCCCGAAACCGTTCATATTCTCACCGTCTTTCAAAATCGAGAATATGACTATCGAGGGCCGTACCATCATCGTCGAGCCGGTGTTGTCTTTTGCCCCTCAGGCCGGCCTGCGCCGAGTTCAGGCATTCAGCCGCCGATTCCGGAACAAGTATTATGTCGTGCTCATCGTCAAAAAAAGAATGCTGGGTCGGATTCCCGCCGACGCCTACGACAGATTGATAGTAATCGAAGACCTGAAAAGCACCCGGCTTACACCGGACTGAAAGATCCCTGCCTGGAATCGCCGACGGTTCCACCGTTTTCATGTCCGCATTATTGACTTGGGCTGTGGCTTATTCTATATTCTTCCGATTTAATGATTGAATTATGAACAAAAGAGATTACTACGAAGTCCTCGGCGTTTCGCGGGATGCCAGCGAGGAAGAGATCAAAAAGGCGTATCGCCAGCTTGCTCTGAAATATCATCCAGACCGCAACCCGGGAGATAAAGCGGCGGAAGAAAAATTCAAGGAAGCCGCCGAGGCTTATGAGGTGCTTAAAGACCCTTCCCGCCGCCGGACTTATGACCGATTCGGCCACCAGGGCCTCTCGGGAACCGGCTTCGAGGGGTTTGGCGGATTCGGATTCGATATCAACGACGCCCTTCGTTCTTTCATGAGGGATTTCGGCGGTTTCGGATTCGAGAGCATTTTCGGCGAGACCATGACCGGCAGCAGGCGGGGCTCCAGAACTCAGCGTGGCCGGGACCTGCAAATTACCCTCAAATTGTCTCTCGATGAAATCGCCAGCGGCATCGAAAAAACGATAAGGGTGCAACGGCTTGTCGAGTGTGAACGTTGCGGAGGCAGCGGCGCCGAAAAAGGAACCGGCGAAAAACAATGTCCGCGTTGCCGGGGCAGAGGTGAAGTACAATCGGTAAGCCGATCGATATTCGGACAAATCATAAATGTTACGACGTGCTCTGCTTGCGGCGGAACCGGCCGGGTTATCGAAAAACCCTGTCTTGAATGCGCCGGCAACGGACGGGTCAAAGGACACACTCAAATAAAAGTGCGAATCCCGGCCGGCGTTTCGACCGGCAATTATATTCCGGTGAAAGGCGCCGGCGATTGCGGCCCCCGCGGCGGTCAGTGCGGGGATTTGATAGTCGTCATCGAGGAAATTGATCATCCGATATTCACCAGGCATGGCGATGATATAGTTTGTGAGCAGGCGATCTCGTTTGCCCAGGCGGCCCTCGGTGACGAAATCGAGATCCAGTCGCTTTCCGGCCCCTTGCGCCTGAAAATTCCGCCAGGGACCCAATCCGGAAAGGTGTTTCGGCTCGCCGGCAAAGGATTGCCGCACCTAAACGGCTACGGACGGGGCGATCAATTGGTGCGGGTGCACGTCATAACCCCCACCAAATTGTCGGCCGAGGAAAAAGAACTTATAAAAAAGCTGGCCGCTTTGCAAAAAGCTCCTTCAGTTTCCGATAAATCGTTTTTCGAAAAACTTCGCCAAACGCTTGGAGTCTGATTTTGTCGGAGGCGGGATTTCAAAAGGTGACCATCGCCTGCCCGCTTTGCCTTGTTGACGTTTTCACCGATTTTTTCGTTGAAAAAGGTTCGAACGGGGTTGTTCTCGAAGATGATTTCGGCGGGAATAAGACGAAAATAACTGCCTATATCGACCGGAAAAAGTATCCTGATTTATCTGCTGCCGACATTGATGACTACTTTAGAACAATTGCCGTCAATTTCGACGCTCCCTCCTATGAAATGATCGAATCGTGTATCGTGGAAAATAAGGATTGGCTGGCCGGCTGGAAAGAATCGTTTCAGCCGATTCATATAACGGAACACATAACAATCAGCCCAAGCTGGATAAATCGGCCGCCGGCGAATGGTGAGCTGATAGTCACGATCGATCCCGGTCTGGCTTTCGGCACCGGTCATCACGAAACGACCGCTAATTGCGTAAAAGCCCTCGAAAAAATAGGCTGCCGTAATAAAACGGTTTTGGATTACGGCTGCGGCACCGGGATTCTGGCGATTGTGGCCTGCAAACTGGGGGCAAGCCGGGTTTACGCCGTCGACAACGACCCGCTGGCAATCGAATCTGCCAGGGAGAATATGACCATGAATCGAGTCGAATTCAACCTTGTCCTGGCGGACGCTTATATTGCGCCGGAACCCTGCGATCTGGTGGTGGCCAATCTGACAGCCGAGCAGATCGTTCGATCATTCGAGCTGTTGGACGAATCGTTATCCAACGCCGGTTGGCTGATCCTTTCCGGAATACTCGTTGAGGAAGAAAGACGGATAAGCCGTTTCATTGAAGATAATCGATTTCGGATCGAGGAGCACTTTGCCGGCAAGGAATGGCTTACTTTGGCTTTGCGCAGAGCTTGAGGTGATTTTTGCAACTTAAAGCGACATCTGTATTTGTTCCGCCGGACAACCTGGAAGATGGGCGGTTTACGCTCGATCGGGAGGAATCGCATCATCTGGTGCGGGTGATGCGGGCCGCCGTCGGTGACATATTCAAAGCGATCGATGGCTGCGGCCAACAGATTACCGCGAAAATAACCGCTATCGAAAACGGCCGGGTGGTTGCCGAAATCATCGAAACCCAGCAGAGGGTGAATGAATTCGCCGCCGAGCTTACGCTGTTTTGCGGTCTCTGTCGCCCAGCAAAGGCCGATTTAATTGTCGAAAAAGCCACCGAACTTGGTGCAACCTTCATCGGTTTTTGCATTTCTGATAAGTGCTATTTGAAAGACCGGCGGTTCTTTTCCGATGATCGGCGGCTGAACCGCTGGCGCAATATCGCCCGAAGCGCCGCCAAGCAGTCATTACGGTCGGTGGTGCCTCAAATTTCACCGCTGTTGGAGCTTGATTCCATGCTTGCTGTCGCCGAACGCCACCAAAAAAAGTTGATCGCCGATCAAAGCCGGGGGAAACCACCGGAGATAAAACTGTTGGAGCCCGCACCCGATTCGATATTTCTTCTGGTTGGGCCCGAGTCCGGCTTTTCCGAGGCCGAAGTAACCCGTATTATTGCGGCCGGCTTCGAGGCGGTCAGTCTCGGCCGGCGGCGGTTGCGCGCCGAAACGGCCGCCATAAGTTTACTGTCGATAATAGGCGCAATGCTGGAGCCGAAATGAGTAAATGTATTTTTTGCAGAATTATCGAACGCACTCTTCCGGCGGAGTTCGTTTTCGAAGATGACAATCTGATCGCCATTCGGGATATAAATCCACAAGCGCCGGTCCATGTGTTGATCATTCCCAAAGTTCATTATCCGACGATCGAGGATGCCCCGGCGGCCATACTCGGCGAAATGTGCGCCAGAGCCGCCCGGCTCGCCTCCGATTTGAAGATTTCCTCGACCGGCTATCGAACCGTGGTGAATTGCCGCGATCACGCCGGGCAAACGGTAATGCATCTTCACCTTCACCTGCTCGGCGGCCGCTGGTTCCATTGGCCGCCAGGGTAGAACTCCGTGCCGGCTTAAGCCCGTCGATTTGATACCGCCCGCCGGCATGCTTGACAAATTCCCCGTGCACCGCTTATTTAACTTAACCGTGACAAAAAGCCGCGCCGATAGAAAAGCATCGCAGATCGATAATAATCCGATCGGAATGAACATAAATATCGAATTGCGCACGAAATTGAATAACCTTCCCGACACCACCGGGGTGTACCTTTTCAGGAATGAGGCGGGGAAAGTAATTTATGTCGGCAAGGCCAAAAGCCTGAAAAACCGCGTCAGATCGTATTTCGGCCAGACGCATGACCATCCGCGGATCGTCCGCCTCGTGCAATCGATCGCCGATATCGAAGTCTTGACTACCGATAACGAGCTGGAAGCTTTGATTCTCGAATCGAACCTGATCAAAGAATATCAGCCGCGTTATAACGTGAATTTGAAAGATGACAAGCGGTTTCCCTATATAAAAATCACCAACGAGGTCTATCCGAGAGTTCTCGTGGTGAGACGCATAACCGACGATAAAGCGAAATATTACGGTCCATATACGAACGTCAAGTCGATGCGCAGCACCTTGAAAATGATCCGAAAAATCTTTCCGGTCCGTTCCTGCAATCTGGTGATCCCATCGACCAAAAAATACCGCGTTTGTCTTGACTTTCATATCGGGCGATGCCCGGGCTGCTGCGAACCCGGTCGGACAAATCCGGCCGAATATGCCGAAATTATTGCCGGGGTGTCCTTGTTTTTATCGGGAAAAACCGAAGAAGTAGCCGATCTGCTGAGAGCCAAAATGGCTGCCCTCTCCGACAAACTCGAATATGAAAAGGCCGCCCAAGTGCGCGACCAACTTCGGGCGATTGATGCCATAATCCAGCGGCAGAAAGTGGATCAAGGAGATTTCGGCAGCCGCGATATCATCGCCTTGGACCGCAGCGGCGATGATATTTGTATCGTGGTGCTGCAAATCCGGCAGGGGGTGATGATCGGTCGTCAACATTTTTATCTCAACGCCGCCGCCGACACTCCGGTCGAGGAAATAATCCGATCGTTTCT
>CAZHVC010000034.1:7800-9307 GCA_964535765.1 uncultured Ignavibacteria bacterium
CCGTTCAATATCGCCGCCTGCGATATCTCGAATCTCGGCGGCACCGATGCAGTCGGTTCGATCGTCTTTTTTTCCAACGGCAAGCCTCTTAAAAAGCGGTATCGCCGTTTCAAGATAAAGACGGTCGAGGGACAGGATGATTTTTCGATGATGGGGGAGGTGGTGACCCGCTATTTCAATAAGCTTGCCGAAACCGGAGAAGATTTTCCGGATCTTTTGCTTGTTGACGGCGGTAAAGGTCAACTTAAGGCGGCTCTTAAGGCGCTGCGCGAACTGGGACTGGAGTCGCAGCCGTGTGCGGCGATCGCCAAGAGATTCGAGGAGGTATATTTGCCGGGCAGAGGGACCCCGATCGGTATTCCGAGAACATCAGCGGCGCTGAAACTGCTGCAGTTGATAAGAGACGAAGCCCACAGGTTCGCCCTGGCTTATCACAGAAACTTGCGGAGCCGCAGAGTTGGATTATCGGAGCTCGATGCCATATCGGGGATTGGCGAAAAAAGGAAAATGGCTCTTCTGGCGTCTTTCGGCTCGCTTGAAAAAATAAAATCCGCCCGACTGCAAGAGCTGCTGGCCGCCCGCGTCGTCCCGGGTGCGCTTGCCCTTAAAATATATAATCACTTCCATCAATAAGGTTGAATATTAAACAAAACAGGTCGAACGATGACATCGAATTCCGCCGGCAAGTTGATTTTTGATTGCCTCGAAGTAGGCCCGTTGGCCGTAAACTGTTACCTTCTGGGACAGGCAGGCGAAGGATTGATTATCGATCCCGGGGACGAGGCCGACAGAATACTCGCGGCGGCCGCCCGATTCGGACTTGATATAAAGGCAATCGTTCTCACCCACGGGCATTCCGATCATATCGGGGCGGTATCCGAAATCAGAGGCAAGTTGAATGTGCCTGTTTGTATCCATCGAGAGGACGCGGCGATGCTTGTCGATCCGATGGCCAACCTTTCGGCGGTTTTCGGTGAACCGATAGTGGCCGGAGCGGCCGATCGGCTGCTGAATGACCGCGATTTGATCTCCGTCGGCGGTGTCACGCTCGAGGTCCTGCCGACAGCCGGCCATACCCGTGGGGGGATAAGTTTATGGGAAAAAAAACTCGGGATAGTGTTCACCGGCGATGCTTTGTTTGCCGATTCGATCGGGCGGACAGATTTTCCTCATTCGGATCATGAGCAGTTGATTAACGGAATAAAAAAATACCTGTTGTCGTTGCCGCGGCAAACAATCGTTTATCCTGGTCATGGTCCTTCGACTACGATCGGTCAGGAAAAGGATAACAATCCGTGGCTGAAATAATACCTTGCGACCTTCACGTTCATCCCGATTATTCGATAGACGCCCGCTCTTCAATTTATCAATATTGCCGCAAAGCGCTGGAAATAAAACTGAGCGTAATAGGCTTCACCACTCATTACGATGCCAATCCTGCCCGTGCCGATAAGGATGCGTTCATGGTCGTCGATGGCCGGTGTATTTTCCCCGATGACTGGGCGGT
>CAZHVC010000035.1:0-9287 GCA_964535765.1 uncultured Ignavibacteria bacterium
CCCTGCCCAAGCTTGCTCTGGACGTTGATATCTCCCCCCAGTTTCTTCACGATTCCATACGTGATGGACAGCCCCAGCCCGGTGCCGCTTCCTTTCTTCGTCGTAAAGAATGGTTCGAAGATATGTGTGAGCGTCTCTTCCGACATTCCCCGCCCGTCATCGTGGAACGAGATGCCGATCGTGTCCAGGTCTTTTTCGAAGCTGGCCACGGATATCATGCCGCCGTCATTCACCGCGGCGAACGCGTTGATCAGGATATTCAAGAACACTTGCTGCAACTGCCCCGGAACACCCTTGACCGGGGGCAGCTTCTCGTAGTTTTTATAGAGATGGATTGCCTTGCCCTTGACTTCTTTGCCGGTCAGCTTGACGATATCGTCGAGAATAGTGTGGATATCGACGGCGCTGGCCTGTTCGTTTTTGCGGCGCGAGTAGGAAAGTAATGATTGCACCAGCTCGGCCGCTTGTTCGGTGATTCTGAGGGCTTCCTTTATGCTGCTTTTAAGCAGATTGCCATCCTCCGAATAGTTAAGGCCGAAAGAGAGGTTGCCCATGATTCCGCCCAGAAGATTATTGAATTCATGGGCGACCCCGGCGGCCAAAATACCGATAGCCGCCATTTTTTCAGACTGGATTATTTGATTCTCCAAAAGCAATTTTTCGGTTATATCCAGAACGATGCCGTCGATGCGGGTTACCTTTCCGGAGGAGTCGATGTTGGAAGACAACATCATCGAAGCGGTTTTCAGCGAACCGTTTTTATGGATAATCCTGATTTCCAAAGGCATCGTCGATTTGTTTTTGAGCAATTCGGTTGTGATCCCCAGCCACCGAGGCATATCGTCGGGATGGATGATCGCTTTCCAGATTTCTGGATTATCCCTGAATTCGTCCGGTCTATAGCCGGTCAGGCTTTCGATCGCCGGGGAAACCACGGTCAGTTCATTGGTTACAGCATCAAGACTCCAGATCGTCACCGGCGAGGTCTCGATCACCCCTCGGTATTTTCCCTCGGATTCTTTTAGGGCTTCTTCCATCAGGCGGCGTTGATTCTCGAAAACGTCACGCTGCAGGCGGACTTTCAGTATGGGGGCGATATGGTCGGCGATGGTTTCGAGAAGGAGGCGATCGTTGGTGTCGTAATCGGTTTCCTTGTCGGCCACGGCAATCCCCCCCAGCAGTTCGTCGCCGTGCATGATCGGCGCAACCAGCGCCCGGGTCGCCTTGAGCATGCCCATGATTGGGTTTTCCAACCGGTCGATGATCAGCGGTTTCTTGTATAGCAAAATATTATTCCAGATATCCACCAGTTGAGGATCGCCCAATATCGGTTTCATGCCGTGAAGATCGTATTTTTCGATGATATCCGGCCTCAGGGTGGGAAAACGGAATTTATTATCCGGATCGACATAAGCAATCAGCCCGTATTTGCTGTTTAAGCATTCCAAAATTATTTGATTCAGCTTTTGGTAGAGAACACCCTCATCGGCGGTAAGAAAAGCCTGATCTATTTGATTCCTGATGGAAAGCTCGTTTCTCGATCTGCGCAACGCCTCCTCGGCCATTTTTCTTTCGGTGATGTCCAGTGCCGTGAAAGTGACCCCGCGGGAGTGATCTTTCGGGTCGATCGGGGTGGAGCTCATGATGACATAAATAATCCCGCCGTCTTTTCTCTTTAACCGGGTTTCGACCGTGCCCGTCCCGCTTACGGCGATCTGACTGTATTTTTCGCGGCCGACGAATTCGTATTCTTCCTCGTTGGGGTAAATGATTTTCGTCGACTGTCCGATTAGCTCCCGTCGTGAGTAACCGGTCATTTCGCAGAACTTTTGGTTGACCTCCAAAAAGACCCTGTTTTTAACCACCCCGATGCCGGTCGGAGCGACGCGGAAAATGCTGCGCATCTTCTCTTCGCTTTCACGCAACGCCTCCTCCGCCCGCTTCTGTTCGGTGATATCCCGGAACAACCCGAAAGTGCCGACGACTTTGCCGGATTTGTCATAAGAAGGCGCACCGGAAATCATGATTTCCCTCATCTGACCATCCGGGCGGCGGATCCGAATCCCGTAGCTTGACTTTGCTCCGGCGAACCGCTTTTGCGTTTGCCGCCTGATTTCCGCGAATTGTTCCGGGCTCACGAATTCGCTTAACGATCTGCCCTTTATGCTTTCTCTATCCACCCCGAATATCTCCGCCGCGGCGGGATTGATGAAAAGAAACCGCTCCTCAAGATCGAATACTCCGATCCCCTCACCCTGCGTTTCGATGAGATCGCGATATCTTTCCTCGCTTTCTCTCAGCGCCTGTTCGGCCAACACTCGGGCCGTCACGTCGCGCGAGCTCGTTTGAAACTCGACGATTTTTCCCGCATTATCCGACCTGATTCGGCTGATTGTCTCGAACCATATATGGTCTCCGCTCTTTTTCTTGATTCTATAAATATGTTTGGTCTGCTGTTTTCCCGCAGAAACGGCTTGGCGGAAATCGTTCTCCACTTGCCCACGGTCTTCGCCATGGATCAAATCGTACCAGGAAACTCCGACAAGTTCTTCGGGATCGTAACCCAGAATATCTTTCGTCGAGGGGGAAACATATTTGAATCCGGCATCGCTATCATGTACGCAGACCAAGTCGGTAATCGAATCGGCCAGAAGCCGGTACCTCTCCTCGCTTGTTCTGATCGCCATTTCCGCTTTTTTGCGCTCGGTGATATCGAATGCGTATTCGATAACGTGGGTCACCCTGTTGTTTTCGTCGATAATCGGATGACCATGAATTTCGTAAACCTTTTCTTGACCATCGGCTTCGATAAAGGTTCTTTCGTGAACGACCGGGCGTCTGCTGTTCACCGCCAGATCTATCGTACACCGTTCGCCGTAATGACGACAGCTTTTCGGCCTGCCCCACATCATAAGGTGGCAGGTCGTTTTGAGATCCGGAAGATTTTTTCGGGCGGCCGTGTTGGCCAGCACAACATGGTGATTTTTTACCTCTATCACATAAAAAGGATGCGACAACGACTCGATCGTGTTATGCAGCATTCTATGCTGGGCTTTTATTTGCTCGCCGGCCTTCTTGGCCGCGGTGATATCTCTCATCGCGGCCAAAACGACATTGGAGTTGTTAACAACGATGGAACGCAGAGAAATCTCGACAAAAATCAACGCCCCGTCTTTGCGTCGGTGCAGCCATTCGAATGTCTGCGGTGTTCCCGATCTGGCTGCCTCTATATAGGCGGCGGCCGCTTCGACCGATGTCCGGCCGTCCGGCTGAAATTCGGGGGAAAATTCGACCGGCGAATGCCCGATTAGATCTTCCCTGTTACAGGCCAATATCCGACACGATTCCTCGTTGCAATCGAGAAAAACGTCCGTCATGATGAATATGCCCGTCGTGTTGTTTTCGAACAGCAGCCGGTACTTGTTTTCGCTTTCCCGCAAAGCCAACTCGACCTTTTTGCGGTCGGTGACATCCACTATCACCTCATGGGAGATTACGATCACGCCGAACTCGTTGCGCTCGGCCACCGCCGAAAACAGGCCATCGATAATCTCGCCGTTCTTCTTGACGAACTGCAGCGAAACCTGACTGCAAAAGCCCGAGCGGAGAAATTCCGGGAAAACCCGCTCGACGGCATAATGGACGCTTTCGACCGACATGAATTCCAAGGCTTTTTTGCCGATCACCTCATCGCGCGAATATCCCATTGAGCTGAGCCAATAATCGTTGACGTTTATTATGGTGCCGTTCCTGTCGACCGATTGCATCATCACCGGGCTTTTTCCGTAGAGGGATCGGAATCTTTCCTCGCTCTGGCGCAGGGCGATTTCCGTTTCCCTGATAGCGGTGGTATCGGTGGCCACGCATACCAGACCCGCCAGTTTCCCATCTACATCGATGCACGGCGCCATGTTGAGAATCATATCGCGCATCATGCCGTCGGCGCGCCGCATTTTGATTTCGTACGCACCGGTCTTACGGGATGTCAACAGTTCCCTTTCGCTCATCTCGATTTCCCGAACCTGCGCAGCCGATAATAAATCCTCAGCCTTTTTGCCGATAAACTCGTCGGCTTTCAGGCCGAGAAATTCAAGCGCGGCCTTATTGCACAATCGATAAACCCCGGACATATCCTTGAAATAAACGGGAACCGGCATGGTATCGATTATGCTCTGGACGAAATTCAATTTTTCCTTGGTTTGCTGCTCCAAAAGCTTCCGCTCGGTCGATTGCTTGAAATATATGGTGACCCCGTCGGCGGCCGGATAGATCTGAACGTCGAACCACCGCTCGTCGGTAACGGTGCCGAGGCGGAGTTCGAAATCAATCGCCATCTTGCGTTCCCTGACAAGCTCGTAGTTGTCTTCGAACTCGGAACCCTTTAATTGGGGGAAAGCTGAATATAAATCGTCGCCGAGAGCCTCCCGTCCCTTGTTACCGAATATCTCTTCGGCGGCTTTATTCAAATAGGTTATTCGAGATTCCCGGTTGACGGCTACGAATGCGTCGCTGATGCTCTCGAGTATCTGCTGCATTTCGTCAAGAGCCCTGCGGCGGGACATTTCGGATTCCTCGACAGCCCCCAGCATACCGTTGATCGCTTCGGCAAGAGCGGCGAATTCCTCGATATCGCTCGGGATCAGTCGATCGGACGTGTTTCTCGAATTCCTTATCTCATTCACCCCGTTGACGAGTCGATCCAAATGAACAAGAACGAATCTATCGGCTATAAAAACAGCGATGAAGAAAAAGAGTATCCCGATCGCCAACAAAATATAAATGACATTACCGACGATCGTCCTGCCATAATTGAAAACAGGGCGAGGTTGTAGCGTGCGGATCATCAATGCTGGATTGTCATCTATATCGTTGACCGGCGAATAGGCGGCGATAGTATATCTGTTGATCACACGAGTGCTTATTAACTGCCCTCGTATCATCGATTTTTGTGCCTCCGACACATCTTCCGGGATTTCGGCGGCGTTCAACAAATAGGCATCGACGGTCAATCCGGTCAAATCGCTCCACCGGGCGATGAAATTGCTGTTCATCTGCCTGCCGAAAATCAAAGCGCCCCTTATCGGGCCTTCGCGCCGGCTCGTCAGTATCGGCCTCGAGGCAAGCAGTATCGGTCCCGCGGAGGTTACCATGATACCGTTGATTTTGCCATCGAGGGAATCGTGGTGGATCAGCCGTCGATTGCCAAGTATCTGTCCAAGGAGACCTTCGGGAAAGTCCTGCTCGCGAAGCGAATCGGGGTCGAAATAGATCGCTTTTATGACCTTCCCATTATTGTTTATAAATATCATCAGATTCAGGGGCAAGATTTTTAATGCCGAAAAAGCGAGATTGGAATTCTCATAGTCGGAATTGAAATTTTCGATATATTCGTAGGTGTCGTCGCAGCTTGCCCATTCCGACAAAAGAATGTCGAGGTTGGTCTGTTCCTGCTCAAGCGCATTCAGGGTTCGCTGCATGTTGTTCCGGGCTTTGTCGTTTCCCAGGTCTCTGAATCCGCTGATAACGAAGCGCAGACTCAAAAAACCAATCAGCACGGTGATCCCTATCGAGAACAGAATGCTGGTGATTCTGCTTATGTTTTTCAAACTCATTTGACAAACCTTTCCAGCAGAATTACGCCATCGCACCTTTTGAGCAGTTCCACAAAAACCAGTCTAAGGACAGATCACCCCGAATATATCCGGATTATCGAATTGGTCCGATTCACTCTTTAACGAACCGGATGGAACCGTTAAAATATGTTACATGAGGTGGTTGAAAATTTAGGTGCGGTCCGAATATTGCATGCCCGGCGCAATATCAGCCGTTTCGGCTAAGCCAGATTGAAACCGGCTCAGTAACCTTTGTCGGTTTTGGCGATCGGCTGGATCATTGGTTCGCCCGGCGTGCCGATTAAAAAGCAATTGAACAACCGTCGGGAGATACGCCACTGGGCAAGCGAGATATCGATTGGCGAGGGAGAGTTCGTTCGCCAGACAGCCTGACAGGAATCGGCCTGCGCCATCCCCCAACATTCGAGGGGCAAAGTGTAGGCGTAAACTCCTTTTCCCTCACTATCCAGTAGATAACGGCTGTCAAGATAGCTGCGTAGGGTATCGCAATTATAGAGTAGCGGCAACCGTCCGCCGATAATTTGAACCATCGGGGCGGTCGTATCCGAATTAAAATATAGGGGAACGTTGGCGGCCCCGACCCATAGCGGAAAGGCCAGACTTAACACAGGCGTGCCGAGGATTGCCAGCAAAGCCGAAAGGCGCGGGTTTTCGCCGACGGCCACGCCCCGTATCACCGCCGCCGAACTGGTCCGGACGTTGTTTATGGTTGACCCGGCCCAGATATATCCCGGGGCGCCATCGGGTTGCCTCCCCATATAAGGCAAAGGATAGGGATCGGCATATTCGTTGACAAGATCGCGGGGCAAATGCGCCAGAATGAACGAAGCCGATAATTCCTCCTTACTGCGGCTCTCGAATATCTCCTCCGCCCGCTTGACCCTCATCTCGCCGGTGCGGCGGGCCCCCCCTGAAAGGGAGTAATTGGCCCTTATCAGAACTCCATCCGAGTCCTGATCGGCATAATAAGCGACCCAATGACGGTTGCCGCATTCATAAACGGCCGCCCGACCGCAACTGTCAAAAACTCCGAAATTCCAGCAATCGACCCTGCCCGTTACGTTGGTGGAATCAAGCAGCCCCTCGAACTCCGCCAGTTTGGTACAGGTCTCCAGCGCCAGCCGCATCAAAGTGCCGTCATCAATACCGGCCGCGAGGGAATCGTCGAGATTGTAACTGTCCGAGTTAACGATTCCGAATCCGGCGTCATTGACCCCCATATAAATGCGCGTGGTGTCGGTCGAATAATAGTTCCCCAGATACCCTCTGGTCAGGCGGCCGCCGCTTTGAATCGGTGCGAAATAGTTGAATTTTTGATCGGGATTGCCGACATCGCGGTTTTTCCAGAGAAGCGGCCGCCCATCGGCCGTGGCCCGGCCGTCGATTGCGGCTATCGTGCAAGCCTTCAGGCCGGCCGATACTATCATAGAAATGACAATGGCGATAAAAGCAATAAGACGCATATCCGCTGCCGCTTGCAAGATCAAATAAAACGATATCATGGCCCCCGTCAAGGGATATCAAAATCGCCGTCACCGGTTCAGCTGTCGATAAAGGCACCGGACACCATTGAAATAAGTTGATTCTGTTTGAATTGAAATCAAACCAAAGGAGCAAAATGAAAATGAGACCATTGTTTATGTGGCTGGGGCTGAGTTTGATTCTGACGACAACCCTCAAGGCGGAAATCGTCACCCGACGGATCGAGTATTCGGAAGGAGAGAAGGTCCTCGAAGGGTTTCTTGCCTACGACTCGGCAACCACCGCCCCGCGTCCCGGTGTGCTCGTCATCCACCAGTGGAAAGGAATCACCGAATACGAACAAGAGCGGGCGGTGCAACTTGCCCGTCTCGGCTATGTGGCACTGGCCGCCGATATCTATGGCAAAGGAGTGAGGCCGACTACGAATGCGGCTGCCGCCGCAATCGCCGGCAGCTTTTACCGCGACCCCGAGCTGTTGCGGAAAAGGGCTCGAAGCGGCCTGCAATTGCTGAAATCCCTGACCCAAGTGGACAGCACCAAAGTGGCGGCGATCGGCTACTGTTTCGGCGGTAAAACGGTCCTCGAGCTTGCCCGCAGCGGCGCCGAACTCAAGGGTGTGGTCAGTTTTCACGGGGGGCTCGACACGCAGAATCCCGAGGAGGCGAAGAATATTAAAGCAAAGGTCTTGGTGCTGCATGGGGCAAGCGACCCGCACGTAGGTCCCGATAAAGTGGCCGCATTCGAAAAAGAGATGACCGAGGCCGGGATCGATTGGCAGCTTATCGCCTACGGCGGGGCTGTTCACAGTTTCACCATACCGGATGCCGGCAGCGATCCGACCACCGGTTCCGCCTATGATGAAAGGGCCGACAGACGGTCGTGGGCGGCCATGCGCCAGTTTTTCGATGAGATTTTCAAATAGCGACCGTCGGACACACCCGGACAATCGAATCGTTCAACCTATGATCGGCCGAAAGGAACGATTTTTCGGGCGATATCCGAACATGGCGATTGATCAACGCTCTTTTCTTATTCGCAAAGGTCCGGTTACCGGCGTCAAACTGCATGCCTCCAGAACGGCCGTGCCTTTGAAAAAAGATACCAGGCGGGTGATATCCGAACCGCGGAAATCGCAACTGCCGTTGACGTCGCCGCCGGCATACAGCCAGTGATTATCACCCAGAGAATCGTGGTAACACGAATCGGGAGGTTGAGCGCCGATCCCCTTGAAATAGCGGACGCCATAGGTGACATCGCCGCCAATAACGGATCGATCGCCGTTTATATCGCCGAGCAGGTAAACACAAGGATATCTCAGCAAAATTTCAACCGCGGTCGTTTCCCCCGCACCGACAGAAACACCGCTCACGATCGTATCGAGGTAATCGATATGGGTCAACGCCAATGAATAATCGCCGGGATTCAACTGGTTGAATAAAAACAAACCGTCGATGTCGCTCGTGTCGGATTCGGAGTATCCGGTTAAAGTTACTATCGCTCCGGAGATATCGCCTCCTTGAGCATTGATGACATGTCCGCTTATCACGCCCAGCGAATCGCCGCTCCCACCAGTCGTAGGGATCGCCAGAGTGGCTGTCGCCCCGACCGCGGCTCTGGTGAAATTGGTAAAATAGGGCCAAACAATGTTCGACATGTTGTCGTTTACGGTATGATAATAAGGATTGAAATCGCCGTAGTATTGCTCGATTCCGAGCATGGCCGGATAACCGTTGTCCCAGAACGAGGCGTGGTCCGATGCTCCCAAGGCTTGAGTCGTAAGTAGATTGGGGCTGAGGCCGAGGCCGTAGTCAGTAACCACCGTTGATAGTAAATTCCCCAGGGCTATCGAGGGAGCGGAGGTTCCGCAATGCAGTTCACAGACGCCATCGGAGTTGCCGTCCCAGGCGATCATGTCGAAATTGAAAACCCCGACGATATTGTCTCCCCTAAGGGCGGCCTCCTCGGCATACGCCGCCGATCCGAGCAGCCCCTGCTCCTCGCCGGTCCACAAACAGAATTTGATTGTCTTCTCGAATTGTTTGTCGGCCATAAGCCTGGCCGCTTCGATCACGCCGATCGTTCCCGAGCCGTTGTCATCGGCACCCGGCGCCAACGTTTGCGGCGAACCCGAGGTGCAATCCATATGACCGCATAAAATCACCTGTTGATTCG
>CAZHVC010000036.1:0-9265 GCA_964535765.1 uncultured Ignavibacteria bacterium
ATCGACGGACGTCGGAGTGCTCGAAAAGCTGGCTTTAATCCATCCGGTGCCGAAACTGGTACTCGAATACAGGCAGCTTGCCAAACTGAAATCGACCTATATCGACGCTCTTCCCAAATTGATCAATCCGCAAACCGGCAGGGTTCATACCAGTTTCAATCAAACGGTGACCGTCACGGGGCGGCTGTCGTCGTCGGATCCTAATTTGCAAAACATACCGATCCGCACTGAAGAGGGAAGGGAGATTCGCCGCGCATTCGTCGCCGCTCCCGGTTACCGCATAATGTCGGCCGATTATTCGCAGATCGAGCTTCGCTTGATGGCTCATTTCGCCGGGGATACGGCACTGATCGAGTCGTTCCGAAGAGGCGAGGATATCCATCGCCGCACGGCGGCCGAGGTTTTCGGAGTGAAACTGGAAGATGTTACCGAGTCGATGCGGCGTTCGGCGAAAACCGCCAATTTCGCCATAATTTATGGCGTCAGCGCCTATGGCCTGTCGCGTCAGTCCGAACTTGGAGTCAAAGGGTCGCAGGATTATATCGATGCCTATTTTGAGCGTTACCCGGGTGTCAAAAGATATATGGAAGAGATAAAGGAATCCGCCAGACGCAAAGGGTTTGTGGAGACTCTGCTCAAGAGACGACGCTATTTGCCTGATATAAATTCACAATCGAGACAGGCGCGGGAGTTCGCCGAAAGAACGGCCATAAATACGCCTATTCAGGGAACGGCGGCGGACCTGATAAAGATTGCCATGATTCGGATCGCTCGGAATCTGGAACGCGACAATAAACAATCAAGGATGATCCTACAAGTTCATGACGAACTGGTTTTCGAGCAAAAATTCGAAGAAAGAGAATATCTTCAGAGCATGGCGAAAGCCGAAATGGAGGGGGCGCTTGAATTGAAGGTGCCGATAAAGGTCGATATAGGCGAAGGAGATAATTGGTTTGAGGCGCATTGAAAGGAAAACCGGTCCATTTTGGGTAGCTTGACAATTGGCCTGACCGGCGGTCCGGCCACCGGAAAAACGACGGTTGCTGAATTGCTTCTCAAAAGTGGCGCCGCCGTGATTTCGGCGGATCGGATCGGCCATGAATTGCTCGAACGGAATCGCCGGGTAAGGCAAGCGCTGAAAAAATTGCTCGGCGACGGGATTTTCGGCTCCGGAGGTATCCCCGATAGAGGAAAAATCGGCCGAAAGGTCTTCGCCGATCCGGCGATCTTGAAGCGGTTCAACGCGATTATGCATCCGCCGTTGTTGCGGGAATTAAAACGTCGGATTAACCGGCTGAAACGGCAAAAGTCAAGCGGAATTATCATCGTCGAGGCGGCGTTGATATTCGAATGGGGGATAGCCGATTGGTTTGACTACCTGATTTCCGTGGATGCGCCGATGAAATTGCGGCTGTCAAGGTGCGCCGAATCGGCCGTTTCCTCAAGACAACTTCGGAAAAGAATCAAAGCGCAGATGCCGCAAAAAGATAAAAACGCACTTGCCGATTGGATTATCAATAATGACGGTGATATCGGTAAATTGAAGAAATCGGTGAGAAAAGTCGTGAGGGAAATTCGGAAAAGCGAAGTCGGTCGTCGTTAGTCTTATTTCGGTAGCATCGGCGCCGACGAGATTTATGACCGATTGCTGACTTCGCAAAAAGATGACTCGGGCAATTTGAAAGATGCGGAGGATTCGAATGGTTCAGGGCAAAACCGCGCATTTCGCGGCGAAATTCTGGTTGGGATTCAACAGTTTCGTATTGCTTTTTCTGGCCGTAAATATCAGCACGATCGGAGTCGAGCTTGCATCCCACTGGCCGTTTTTGCTGGCGTTGGGTTATATGATATTTATGAGCATCTACCTTTCCCGCTGGGCGTATTGGAAAGTGATTGTCCTGCTGGCGATCGGCTTGGTCGCCGCCGCGGCGTTCGGGCTGATGCTGATCGCCGGAAAGGTATCTTCCGGAATGCAGCCCCTGGCGGTTACCCACGTGGCGCTATCGGTGATTCTGTTCGTCGGCGGGCTTGCCCAATTGAGAGTGGAAAGACATGTCGCAGATCGGATTCAACATCCGTCATCCAGATAAGTCCCGCTTTCCGCGGCTCTTATTCGGTCATGAAGGTTGACTTTTAGGGCGTCCGGAATTAATTTAAGTAAATTTCGGCGGGGCGGTGGAGTGTTGAGAGCGATCGGTGAGCGAATATCGGCATAGCAGGCAAATGAGAGGTTGCAGATGAAACTTGCAAACAGGATGTCGCGGCTGGGGACGGAGACCGCGTTTGTGGTTCTCGCTAAGGCGAGAGATCTTGAAAAGAAAGGAATGGAAGTAATCCACCTCGAAATAGGGGAACCGGATTTTGATACCCCAAGAAATATAATCGATGAGGCGATAAAAGCACTTAATAATCATTGGACTCATTACAGCCCGTCGGCGGGATTGAGCGAATTACGGGAAGCCATCGTCGATGAGATAAAAAACACGCGGGGGTTGACGATCAAACCGGAAAACGTGGTCGTTACTCCGGGCGGCAAACCGGTGATGTTCTTTTCGATTCTGGCGCTGGTCAACGAGGGGGAGGAAGTCATCTATCCAAACCCCGGCTTCCCCATTTATGAATCGATTATAAATTTTATTGGTGCAAAGCCGGTGCCGATTAAGCTGAGGGAGGAAAATCAATTCAGGCTCGACGTCGCCGAATTGAAAGCGCTGGTGTCGCCCAAGACGCGGCTGATAATAATCAATTCGCCGCATAATCCAACCGGCTCGATGCTCGATTACGATGACGTCAAGCAGATTGCGGAGCTGGCGGTCAAACACGATATTTATGTCCTATCCGACGAGATTTACAGCCGGACCACCTATGATGCCAAGCACCATTCCATACTAACCTTCCCGGGAATGCCTGAACGCACGGTATTACTTGATGGCTTTTCCAAGACCTATGCCATGACCGGTTGGCGGCTGGGATACGGAGTGATGCCTGAAGATTTGGCCGGGCAGGTTGCCAAATTACAAACCAACTGCAATTCCTGCACTGCCAGTTTTTCCCAGATCGCCGGCGTGGAAGCGCTGCGGGGTGATCAAAGCGAAGTCAAGCGGATGGTGACTGAATTTCGCCGCCGCCGCGACGTTATTGTAAACGGCCTCAACCGGATTAAGGGGTTTTCATGCCTTATGCCGGAGGGCGCTTTTTACGTGTTTCCCAACGTAAAAAGACTCGGCCTGAAATCGGCCGATCTGGCCGATCGGTTGCTGAATGAAGCCGGGGTGGCTGCTCTATCCGGCACGTCGTTCGGCGCATACGGCGAAGGGTATTTGAGATTTTCCTATGCCAATTCTATCGAGAACATAGAAAAGGCCCTGAATAAGATTGCCGCCTTTGTGGAAAAATTGTAAGGCGTATAAGGCAAATTGAATACACAAGCCGGCCGGAATTCGGTCGGCTTTTTTATTGGCGCCCTTGATAACACCCTGATTTGTGACGGTCGAAATCATGCCGAATCGCCGGCGGAAATGACTTTTGCATCGCTATAAGTCGGAATTACGGCTTAAGAAATCCGGTCGAATGCCGAATAGCCTCAATGGAGTGCCGAAATTCAGGTATTTCCTCGAATATGGAAGTAATGAATAAAATTGAAGATTTTTGCTTGACAGAATCCTCGAATTGCTCCTATCGTCAAATTGAGATGAGGGGAACAATGTGGTTTTTTAATTAAGCTATTTTTATGGTAATTTCGCTACATTTAACCGTTTATTGGCATGGAGGTACTAGGGACGAAAATGCTATCGATTTGCGAAGCGATTCGAACAACCAAATGTTAACCCAAAATTATTGAAGGAGGGATTCATTTTGCTCCTTAAACCATCAACAGCGCTTGCGGTTTTTTTGCTTGCTGTAACCCTGGTAACAGGGGCGTTTGCCGGCACCACGGGCAAGATTGCGGGCAAAATCACCGATAAGCAGACCGGAGAACCGCTACCCGGAGTAAATGTCGTCATCGCCGGAACCAATATCGGTGCCGCGACCAACATTCAGGGGGAGTTTTTTATAATTAACGTCCCCCCGGGTAACTATACCTTGAAGGTCAATTTGATAGGATATCGACCGGTCGATGTTAAAAATGTCGTGGTGACGATCGATTTGACCACCAAACTTGATCTTGCCCTGGAAACCGAGACGATCGACGTGGGGACGATAACCGTCGAGGCCGAGCGTCCCTTGATCGAGAAAGATTTGACCGCCAGCCGGATGCGGATCTCGCCGGCGGAACTGACGAACTCGGCGATTTCCGGTCTGGTCGATCGGGTTAGCGTCAACGCCGGAAACGTCCTCGGTTCATTCCGCGGCGGCCGCGTCGGCACGGGCGAGGTCGTTTACATGCTCGATGGCATCAATTTATCCAATCCCCTCGGAGCCACTTATGGCATTCGGCCGGGATCAGGGACATCGAGCGATCTGGCTACATTCATACCCGATGAGGCGATCGCCGAGGCCGAGGTGTTGACCGGCGGTTTCGGAGCCGAATATCCAAGCGTTCAATCCGCCGTGGTAAACGTCGTTTCCAAAGAGGGCGGCAACACATATTCGGGCAAAATAAAATCGAAATCATCGCCCGATGCTCTTTTCGGATGGGACATATACGGCAAGCGGCGCTATGGGAGTAACGGTCTGCCTATCGTCGGCGTAAATCCAGTTTTCGACAGTTTGGGCAATCAAACCGGCTATGAGTGGGTCCAGGATAAAACCTATGACGACAAGCGCAGGTCGAAAATCTACGACTGGCGTCAACAGGACTGGTCGTTCGGCGGACCTGTTCCTCTGGACCGTGTCGATATACCGGGTAAGCTCAACTTCTTCACCTCGGGAACTTACTCCTTCAACCGTGACCCCCGTGACCCGGATTTTTGGGAAAAAGGTCAGTCGATTCAGGGCCGGCTGTCTTACAGCATGAGCTCATCGAAGAAAATAACGATTTCCGGACTGAGTTCGTTTTACAGCTATGTGCCGTATGATTTCGCCCGCCGGCTCATTTTGACCTGGGGGCAGCCCGTCTATATGAGCGGACCGGTTTACTGGGTGGGCACCGGCCAAAAGTACGAAAGACCGCAGGATATTCCGGCCGGCAAAGAACTCTATTACGTCGATATCGAGGGCGAAGGACTCGATACCGTCTATACCGCCACGCCCTGGGGCTGGATCGTCGGGCACGGCTACACCTCAAGCCAGGCGGATTCGGCGTTTTTCTATTATTTGAATTCGATTCTCGAATTACCGGATTCCCTGGCTATCGATGAGTATCCTTCACGCGGATTCCGCGACAGCACCATTAACGGCCATTCCTTGTTGGACGCCGTTGCTGAGGCGGTTGATCGGGTTGAAGCCGGCGGCTGGGCTAGAACCTATAAGAACTACAACATGGCTTTGAACCAATTCCGCGCCCATAGCTGGTCGAACCAACTGTCGATCGCCTTCACCAACAATCTCAGCCCGCGCAGCTACTATTCGCTGAATTTCTCGCGTTTCTACACCAGCAAAAGGGCCAGAACCTACGATCCTTTCGACGGGCATCCGTTGACCTACGAAGAGATGCACGAATCGAGATTTTTCCCGACTCGAACGACTTTCCAGGGAGCCGATTTCGATCCGATGTATCTGGGACGCCGGAGAACGCAGGACGATTATCAAACCGTTTATACCTTCAAGGGCGATTTCACCAGCCAAGTCGATACGCGCAACCTGATGAAAACCGGCTTTGAGTTGAAGACGTTTGATCTTTTCAAGGACGCGACCTCGATCGCCTCGGGCGGCAACGATTACAACGACCAGTTCCACTACAAGCCGTACCAGATGAGCGCTTATGCTCAAAATAAGTTGGAAAGCGAAGGGATGATACTGACGGTCGGCTTGAGGTTCGATTTCTTCGATCCGAAGGCCTGGGTTCCCGCCGACTATGGCGACGCTCTGTTGCCGGCCTATGTCAACGACGTCAACAACGTCGACTACATGTTTGAACCGAAGAAGCGTCTGAAAGGCGCCACCAAGGCCAAAGCCAAGCAGCAATTGTCTCCCCGCATCGGCATCAGCTTCCCGATCACCGAGAAAGACGTGCTGCACGTCAGCTATGGCCATTATTTCCAGTTGCCGATGTTTGACATATTCTACATGAATTCCGGCTACGATCTGCGCGGAGCTCACAAATATATCGGCAATCCAAACGTCAACGAAGAGAAGACGGTGGCCTACGAGGCCGGCCTCGAGCACGGTTTCAACGACTATTTGAAACTGGCGGTCACCGGATTCTACAAAGACATAAGTGATCTCGTCGATTACCGAAAGGTGACATTCCCGAGCGGAATCTTCTGGGTCAGAACGAACTCCGACTACGCCAGGGTCAAGGGATTCGAATTTACCCTGACTCAACGCTCCTGGCACAATATTTCGGGTGTCGTGACCTACACTTATCAGATCGCCCGCGGCAGATCGTCGCAGAACGATTTGAACTTCACCAATCACTATTTCAACCGCAAACCCTTGACTGAGGATTTCCCGCTCGATTCCGATCAACGTCATACGGCCCGGGTTAATCTGAATTACCGGATTCCGGAAACCTGGGGACCGGCGATAGGCGATTACCATTTCCTGGGCAACTGGGGATTCGATTTCTATTACGGATACGGATCCGGCACGCCGTATACCAGCGCCAGCAACGTTCCGCCGCCTAATATTCCGCCTGTCAACGACAAGACGTTCCCGGCGAGCCATCGAATTGATATCAGGGTCGACAAGGGATTCAATCTGTATAAAACATTTACCACGAATTTCTTTGTCGAAGTCAGAAACCTGACCAACAGGGCCAACATCGTTTCCACCAGCGACGCACAGCGCTATGATCTGACGGGTGAACCGGGCGGACAGTTCGCCGACCCCGATGACTATTCCGATCCGCGCCGCATATTCCTGGGTATGGAGATGCTGTTCTAAACGCCGGTTGGCCGAGTTGATCAATGCAAGGAAATAAGTGGAGGAGTAATTCGAAATGAAAAAAACCCTTGAAGCGGGAAAAATAGCCGGACTGGTGTTTCTGTCTATCATGCTGGTTGCCGTTTTTTACTGGCAAGAGGCTGATGCCAGATCCAGGCAAGCGGCTGATAACCCGCTAATAATACACGGCGGTCTTGGGAAAGCAGGTGTGCCGATCGACGCCACTGAAGTGGTCTGCAGGGTGGGCATGCTGGAAAACAGAATATGCAACACCACGTTCGAGAAGGTAACCGGCACCGAAGACTGGACCATCATCATAGGCGACGACGCCCTGGAGTTGCCGTCGATGGTCTGGAAAACACCGTCGAAATACTCGATGAACAGCTATCTGTACTACGCCAGTCTCAGACTCGGCTATCAGAATAAGCTGGTTCATTTGTCTTCCGACAGGGCGACCCAGATCGATACGACGTCGAACGTATTCGACACCACGGCGATCAGCGCTTTCGATACGCATTTTTATATCGATGATCAATCGCAGCGGGTTCCGGAGGAATTGCGCATAGGCGTTAGAGTTCACGAATACACTTATGCCTGGTCCGAATCCTACCGCGACGATTTCATCATCTATGATTTCTGGATCGTCAACATCAATCAGGACGATACTCTAAGCCCGTTCTATGTTGCGCTTCATGCCGATTGCGACGTGGCGACCGCCGAGGGAGGCGACGGGGCTCAAGCCTATAGCCGCGACGATCTCCCGAATTACTATCGCGATGACGCCAACAAAGAATACATCTCGTATATCTATGACGGCGATAACCCGACCGTTCCCGGAAACGATGTCGGCGGCAACAAAATCCCCAAAGAATGCGCCGGCTATATCGGAAGCCGGGTTTTGTATTGCCCGCCCGTGATCGGTGATACGGTCGTCGGACGGCAAACCGGTCACGGCTGGTGGGATTGGAATTCGGATCCCAGCGACGACGAAGAATATTTCGCCCGTGTCTCGGATACGAGCTGGCTGGCTCCGCCGCCGTCGCCGCACGATTTCCGATTCCTGCAGAAGATGGGGCCGTTCTCTATTCCTGCCCGGGAATCGATAAGAGTGGTTCTGGCGTTCGGTGTCGGCGAGGGTCTCGAGGGGCTGCGTGCCAACCTCGCCTGGGCGGCCAAACTGTTCGAAGACAACTGGGTCGGTCCGTCGGCGCCGCCCAGCCCCAGCTTTACCGTAACCTGCGAGGGGAACAATCAAGCCACGATAGAATGGAGCGATACTCCTGAAAACACCCCCGACCCTTCAACGGGCGAGTATGATTTTGAGGGCTATAGAGTCTGGCGCAAATCTCAAACCGGCCCATGGACCTTGCTTATGGAGTGCGACAAAGTGGATTCGATTGGACCCAATACCGGTCTCGTCCATTCGTTTGTCGATCATGGGGTAAACGATTATTACCCTTACTGGTATACCGTTACCTCCTTCGATAAGGGTTATCCGCTCCAGGGGATCGAATCGCTCGAATCCGGCAAAGGAGTCGGCAAGAGAATAGAAATCGGCGTCAATTTCCCGACGGCCAATGCGGAAACCGGAATCCATGTGATTCCCAATCCGTTCGTGGCCAGGATCGATCCGGATTTCGGCTATCTGGCTAATGTCGATTTTCCATCGACTGATAGGATCGTGTTCGTGAATCTGCCCGAAAACGCCACTATCAGAATTTACACCCTGACCGGTGATCTGTTGACGACTTTGAAGACAGCACAAGACGACAACGGCGATTGGGAAAGAAGAGCGAACTGGGATCTGATCACCGATAAAATGCAAACGATAGTTTCCGGATTGTATCTTTACGTCGTCTCTGCCCCCGGCGAAGACGATTTCATTGGCAAATTCGCTGTGGTTCGCTAAAGGAAGATTGGAGGGAATCACGATATGAGAAAGACAATTGTAATTTTTCTCGCTGTTGCCTTTACGGCCTTTGGCTCGACCGCGTATTGCCAATTTGCCAAGAAGGGAACAGTGGGGCTGAAATTTTTGGATATCGGCGTTGGCGGAAGGGCGCTGGCGATGGGCGAAGCCTATACCGCTGTCGCCAATGACGCCTCGGCGATTTTCTGGAATCCGGCAGGCATCGGCAATATCAAGAACGGTGACCTGTTCGCCGGGTTCACCAAATGGCCGGCCGATATATTCCTGTATTCGTTTGCCCTTGCCAAAAGGGCGGAACTTCCGATTTTCGGCGCAAGTTCGGTCGGTTTCGCCGGCATCGCTGGCCCC
>CAZHVC010000037.1:0-9238 GCA_964535765.1 uncultured Ignavibacteria bacterium
GATTATAATCGACTGGCTGCCGATACTCAAGGAACTGATCGCCGATCGGCGGGTTGGCATGCCTATCGGCGGGATTTCGGCCAAATTCCATAACGCAATGGCTAATACGATCGTGGCCATGGCCAAAATCGCAAAATTACCGAACGTGATTTTATCGGGCGGCTGTTTTCAAAACCGATATTTAAGCGAAACGGCGGTGAGACTGCTAAAAAAAGCCGGATTCATTCCCTGGTGGCACAGGCGGATTCCTCCGAACGACGGCGGTCTGTCGCTGGGTCAGGTGATTGCGGTTCAAAGAAGCCTGAGGAGGAATTAAAAATGTGCCTTGCCGTTCCGGGGAAAATAATCGAGATAGCCGGCTCCGATATCGAACTAACGGCCAGGGTTGATTTCGGGGGCGTGGTCAAACAAGTAAGCCTTGCTTTTCTGCCCGGGGCCGACGTTGGAGATTATGTGATAGTCCATGCCGGGGTCGCTATTTCCCGAATCAATGAAGCCGAAGCAAGACGGGTGATCGAATTTGTGGAGCAGGCGATAGCTGCCAGAAACGAAAGCGACAATGAAATATCTCGATGAATTCCGCAATAGTGGCCTGACCGATAAATACCTGCAGGCGATCAAAGCGGCCGTCAGGCAGCCGTGGACTATTATGGAGATCTGCGGCGGGCAAACCCATTCGATACTGAAATACGGCTTAGATCAAATGCTACCGCAGGAAATCACCTTGCTGCATGGCCCCGGCTGTCCGGTATGCGTCACGCCGATCGAAATTATAGACAGGGCGATCGCCATCGCCCGCCTTCCCGGGGTCATTCTCTGCACGTTCGGCGATATGATGCGGGTTCCCGGATCGGACGGCAATTTGCTTAGTGCAAAGGCGAGAGGTAGCGATATCCGCATGGTTTATTCACCGCTCGAATCACTCAAAATCGCCGAAAACAACCCTGACAAGAGAATCGTCTTTTTCGGCATTGGATTCGAAACGACGGCCCCGACCACGGCTCTGGCGTTGATAAAAGCCAAGAAACGCCGCCTCGACAATTTTTTTGTTCTTTCGGCGCATGTAAGGGTTCCGCCGGCGATAGAACTGATTTTGGCCTCGCCGGAAAACAGGGTGCAGGCTTTTCTGGCCGCCGGTCATGTCTGCACCGTCATGGGTTACCGCGAATATATCCCTATCGCCGAAAAATTTCATGTACCGATAGTGGTTACCGGGTTCGAGCCGGTGGATATTCTGCAGGGGATTTACCTGGTCATAAATCAGCTTGAATGCGGCACGGCAAAAGTGGAAAATCAATACCGCCGGGTCGTCTCGGAAAACGGAAATATCGCCGCGAAGAATCTGATAAATGAAGTATTCGAAATAACTTCACGGACATGGCGGGGAATCGGGGAAATCGCCGGCGGCGGATTATCGATAAAACGCGAGTATGCGGCCCATGACGCCGCGAAAGTGTTCGAGCCCCCCATCGACGAAGTCGAGGAATCGCCCCGTTGTTTGAGCGGAAAGGTGTTAAGAGGCGTTATCAAACCACCCGAGTGCCCGGCGTTCGCCGTCGATTGTTCGCCGGCCAATCCGCTGGGTGCGCCGATGGTGTCGGCCGAGGGAGCATGCGCCGCCTATTACAACTATTCTCGATTTCGGCCAAAACCAATAAGCAGATGAATCAGCAACCGGAAAACCCTCAACAGTCGATTGACGCTCTGGCCTGTCCGGTGCCGCCGTCAAGATATGATAATATCCTGTTGGCCCACGGTGGCGGCGGTAAACTTACGGCCGATCTGATCGAAAAGTTATTTTTGCCGGCGTTCAGCGACCCGGCGCTTGGCGAACGCCATGACGGCGCGGAAATCAATATAGGTGGGATCCGCCTGGCGATGACTACCGATTCGTTCGTGGTCACCCCGTTGTTTTTTCCGGGCGGCGACATCGGGCGGCTGGCGGTCTTCGGCACGCTGAACGATCTGGCGATGTGCGGAGCCAGACCGCTTTTCCTGAGCGCCGCCTTTATAATCGAGGAAGGTCTGCCGCTGAAAACAGTTCACCAAGTCGCCGATTCGATGGGCAGGGCGCTGAAATCATCGGGTGTACGTTTGATTACGGGGGACACCAAGGTCGTCGAAAGAAAAAGCGGCAACGATCTATTCGTAACGACCACCGGCATCGGGATAATCGAGCACAATCTCAAAATCTCCCCAAAATCGATAAGGGAAGGCGATCTAATTATTCTGAGCGGCGATATTGGCCGACACGGCATAGCTGTCATGGCCTGTCGGGAGGGATTCGAATTCGAAACGACAATCGAAAGTGACTGTGCCCCGTTATGGCATCAGGTTGAAATCATGCTGCGCGAACATATCGAAATTCACTGCCTCAGGGATCTCACCAGAGGAGGACTGGCCACCGCTTTGGTCGAGATTGCCGAAACCGCCGGCCTGCGGCTGGAAATCGAGGAAAGACGTATTCCCATCGGTGAACAGGTACTAGGAGCGTGCGAGATACTCGGCTTGGATCCACTTTACGTGGCTAACGAGGGCCGATTCATCGGCTTCGTCCCGGAAAAACAGGCGGGCACTGCGCTCGAATTATTGAAGCATTTAGCGCCCGATGCGGCAATCATCGGACAGGCAACCGATCCCCGAAAACAAGACTGCGGTAACATTCGAGTGGTGATGAAAACCTCCCTGGGGACCTCCCGAATCCTCGATCGTCATATGGGAGATCAACTACCGAGAATCTGTTGATTCCGTCGTAGGATCGACCTTTTTGCCCGATACGATGTCATCATAAAGCCGCTGCAGACGTTTCGCCGTCGCCGGAGCGTGGCCGGCATAATGGTTGTTTATGTAAACAAAATTGGACAAACCGCGGGCGGCCATTTCGGCCAGCAGGATCGCCCACCGCTGAAGCCTGTCGCTTTGGTCGATCACTTCCTTATCCCAACTCGAGGTGATCGACTCGATCCTTTTCCGGTCGCCGAGCAACCTGATATAGCCGTTTTGCCCCAACGGCGGCTGGAATATTTCCGGTAATTCATCGCCGTGCGGCATCCACGCCTGATCGACCATGACCGGAACGGCTTCGAATTTTCTACAAAGACCGACGAATCTCGAATCGAGCCATCGCCGATTCCTTATTTCAATAGCATAATGGAACCGGGAGGGCAGGTTTTCCAGGAAATTCTCCAGCCGATCGAAAAACATTTCCGACGCAGGAAATATCTCGGCCGAAAAAAACGGAAATTGAAGCAAAATCAGGCCGAGCCGGGATCCGAGCAATTCGATCGAATCGAGGAATCGATCGCATTCGCTTTTGGCCGAATCGCCGATAAGAATTTCGTTTTGATCCGGTTTTGATCCTTTCCCGCCATGAACGATGCTACGCGGAAATTTGACGCTGATGATGAAATCGTCCGGCGTTGAATCGACCCATTTGCCGACGGTCCTCTTTGAAGGAATCGCATAATAGGTGGAATCGATTTCCACGGTATCGAAAACGCTCGAATAGAATGTCAAGAAATCTCTTTCCCCGGTCCCCGGCGGATAAAAGGGGCCAACCCAGTCCCGGGATGAAAAAGACGACGTCCCGATTCTAATCCGTCCGTTAGCCGGCTTAAAGGGCGATCCCAGCGGTTCGGATTGTTGTTGAAAACGATTTTCGAGCGAATCATCAGACATCTTTCGCTATCCTATTATGCCGGACATCTTCCCCCAGTTTGTAAACGAAAATCGGCCCCGACTGGTTCTCGGTCAAAACACATCGACAAAACACGTCGGACAAGAATCAGCTGCGCGTTTTTATGCTTTTTTCATGGGTATTCCGTTCCCCGGGGTGCCGAAGGGAACTCAAATGAGATCATGTAGAACGTGATTGAGTCGGTTTGGGGACTGTGACATTCCGAATATAATCACTATCGTCTTGATCTCTTTCGCTGATCAGTCTCTTGAAACTCAACCCCTCGCGAATTGAAAAAAACCAGCCTAATAAAAGCGGGGGCAGATAATTGAATGTGTGCAGGATTATCGAAAAACTCAGCGCCGTCTGGCGGTCGATATGAAACAGCGAAAGGGCGAAAACGCAGGCGAGTTGAAAAGTACCGATATTGACCGGCGTGACGACGATCGTCACCAGCACCGTGTTTATTATCATTATAATCACGGCGCCCCAGAAAGTGATATTCAGTGAAAAAGCGGCGATCAACAGATAAACCATGATCGCTTGCAGCAGCCACGACAAAACAGTCAAGCCCGAGACGATATAAAGATGCTTGCGGCTACGCAACATCTTGAGGCCGACGATGAAGCTGTTCTTGATATCCGTCAATCGCTCGACCAAAGATATGGCCGGCAATTCTATTCTCTTTTTCACCTTAAGCTCGGCCTCGTGGTGATGACGCGACAACCGCCAGAGCACGATCGCCAGTGCAATAACGATTATGCCGCCGACGATCTCCCAGCTCCGGATCGATTCCGGAAAAACGTAAAACAGAGATACCACGAAAAGCAATGCGACTAGAACCAGTGCGTCGAACAAGACCTCGAGCACCACCGACGTAAAAGCGGTCGTCTTCTTGATCTCCTCCTTGCGAGCCAGAAGAAATATGCGGGCGACTTGGCCGGTGAGCGCCGGCATCAAGAGGTTCATCATCATGCCGATCGAAAATGTGGAGAATATGTTCAGAGAATTGACCTTTTTGCCGGCATCGATAATGAATTTCCAACGCTGGGATCGGACGAAGGCGATCACGAATTCGCAAACGCTCAACGGAAGAAGATACCAGAAATTGACGCCTTTTATAATCGGCCAGATTCGGTCGAAATTAAAGTCCCGGAAGATGAATATGCTTAGTGCTATAGCCAATATGGCGGCCCAGAACCTTTTGCGTTTAAGAAAGGTCAAATTCGGATCTCCATCAAGGCATCAGCCGGAACCCACCCTTTCAGCCCGTTGGCAAGCTCCACCAGGTAATACCCTTGCCTTGAAGACAAAATATTGAATTCGAGTCCGTCATGGCAGGTAAACAACTTGTCGAATTCCTTCCCCGGACCCTCCCGCAACTCAACCGAGGGGACTACGATCACTCCCGGTCTTTGCCTCTGTTCCAGTCTGATTGCGGATCCCGCCACGATCGATGTCATAATAAGCAGCGAGCCGGAAATAATCAAAAGATAAATCAGCTGTCTTCTATATCTGGAGGACAATATGATGAGTGAAAGGACGGCGATCAAAAACCAGAATGATATCGCGCTCATCACCAGATAAAAATCGGCTCTTTGGAAACCCACGATTGCGAACCAGACATCATGCAATATACCCCGCGGCTGCAATTCGACCTTGTCAACGACCTGATTCCGCACAAACCGGAGATTTTCCTCGCAGACGATCAGGGACGGGTTGACCTTGAGGGCCATTCGATAATATCCGATCGCCGCCCCGATTTTGCCGGTTTTATAAAATGCGTTTCCGATATTGTAAAATAATTCAGCGGATACCGCTCCGCGGTCAATAAGGCTCAAATAGGATTGAATCGCCTGTTCATAATAACCTTTATCGTAAGCGTTGTTGGCCTCGTTCCATAAATCCAACTGGCCGCCTGAACCACCCGGCACGGCGATGAGAGCAAAAAATACAACCACCGCAATCCTGATCATTTCAGGCTCCTATCAAGCCGTGACAACAGCTTTTCGGCTGATTCATATATTTCCTGCACTTTATTTTTTTCCGGCTTGACCGGCGAGTATCTGGCCGAGTCGCAGATGTTCACCAATCGTTCCAGATCATCGATAAGATCATCGCATTTGCCGGTATCGGTCAGCAACTTCCGCATGACCTGGGTCGTCAACCCAGCGGCGCTGACATTCAGCTTATCGGCTATGAAACCGACTATGCCGGTGTAAATATTCGAGAAAAAGCGTTCCGGATCGTCCATTGATTGGCGAGCGGATTTCAGTGCTTTTCTGGCCGCCTTTGAGGCGTATGCGAGCCTGGCGAAAGCCCTGTCATTTTCCAACCGCTTCTTGCGAGCCGCATAAAAAGCCAATCCAATCAGCCAGACGATTGGGAAACCCTGCAAAAACCAGAAGTACGAATTCTCATAAAGCGGTCGGCCGAGTTTTGTTTCTTTGAAATCCGTGATAATGTAATTCAATCCTGATTTTTCCGTTCCTATGACGTTTTTGGCGATGGCTAAGGGGTTTTCCGAAACCGCGGCCGACCTGCCGACCTTGACTGTGCCCGCCCCTTTGGTTAAGGTGACATATTTGCCGAGTTGCGGATCAAAATAAGAAAACGATATGTCCGGCAATTTATAATCTCCGGGAGCCGTCGGTATCAAAACCCACTCGAAATTCTTAGACCCGGAAATCATGTAGTCGCTCTTGGAAATATTGTCGCTGCTGCCGGAATCGTACAGGCGGAAATTTTCCGGTTGTTTCAAATCGAGTTGAGGGAGTTTCTTAATATTCCCGGTTCCCGTGATCGAGGCGCGCAGCGTCACCGGTTGGTCGACGACGACCGAGTCACGATCCTTTGACACGTTAAGTGAGTAGCTGCCGACCACCCCTGAAAAATCGGCCGGCTTTCCGTTTTCGGGAAGCTGGCGCACCTCCAGCGCAAGACTTGATGTTTTCAGAACCTGATCACGCTGGACGGCCCTTCGTCTGCGGCCGAACATATCGAAAGGATCGTCGAAAAAACTATCGAAAAATCCAAATGCATCGGCCGGAATAAACAATTCGGCCGGCTCGATCACGTGGCGGCCGGCGGTTGCCGGAAACAAGGCACGTTTAATCTCGGTCACCCGGTAAATCTTGCCGTTGACCGTCGTATTATATGACCTGTTTGGAGGCAGATCCTCAACCCAAAATCCGGAATAATTCGGCCACTTGAGCGACGGCTGCTGAAATAGATTTTGCGCCTGATAAAACCGAAAGGTCAAAACGACTTGTTGCCCTACGTAAGGGCGTGAATTATCGACCGACTGTTCGATAAAAAAATCCTGTCCGGCTTTGGCTTCGGCCGGCGGTTGAGTCTTGGTCGCCGGTTTCTGCGGCAATTGAGATTGCACCGTTTGCTGTGTAACCTCTATCTTGATAGGATCGCTGGAGTAAGTTTTGCCCTGGTATTGGACGACGGCCGGTTGGATCGTTATCGTTCCAGTTTTGCGCGGCACAAGCACATAATTGTAGGTATTCTGATTTACCAATGAACCGATGCCGATGGATAGATTGGAACTGGTTCCCGATGAATAGACTTCAAAATCGGACAGGTCCGGCAGAACCGGCTTGGGCAGAGATCTGACGCTTCCGGACAGCGAAATCGTCAGATTTATGGATTCGCCCAGCCCGACCACGGTTCGGTCTACTTCGGCTGTTATCTTGATATCCTGCGCCTGTATCGCCGAAGCGATGGCGAGAATTATCAAGAGACTACCAGTCGCGAGACGAGCCGGATCTAACCTTGAATTTCCGCAATTTTTCCTGAATCTGCTTTTCATCGTCTTTGAATGCTCCCAGAAGTTCCTTAGCCTCTTTTTCGCTCATTTCCTGCCCGGATTGTCGAGATGATTGGCTTGATCTTTCCGCTTCGGATTTTCCTTGATCGCGGTTCTGATCCGCTTGCGATTGTTGATTCTTTTCGTCCTGATTGGATTGATCGCCCCCGCGATCGCTGTCTTCGGCATTTTCATTCTTATTCTGTTCTTGCTGGTTTTGTTGCTGATTTTTTTGCTGCTGCTGTTGTTGTTGCTGCATCCGCAATAGTGAGAGTTCGTAGTTGAAACGAGCGTCATTGTTGGTTGGATCACTGATCAACGCCGCTTTGAACGCCTCCGCCGATTTGGCAAAATCCTCGCTTTTGAACAGCGCATTCCCGAGATTATATTGCGATCTGCTTTTGTTCGCCTCATCGGACTTGGCGGCGGCGGCTGAGAATCGATCGGCGGCTTTGGCGAATTCTCCGGCTTTGTAATGCGCGGCGCCGAGGTTGAAAGAGGCCGTTGCCTCTTCCGGTCGGATCACCTCGGCTTGCTGAAATTTTTGGGCGGCTTGTCGATAATCGCCGGACTTATAGTTTTTCATCCCCTCGTCCATGAGACCCCGAAAATCATCGGCCACGGCCAAGACCACTGAAATCAACACCATACTTGTGATTTTAAGCAGCATAATCTCTTCTCTCGCCGATAAACATCGATAGGCCTATCATCAATAATCCGGGAATCAAAAAATACTGGTAAACCTCTTTGTAAATCCTCTTAAAGGATCCCTCGGTTTCTCCTTTTTTGAACCCTCTTATCCGATCGGCAAGCTCGTCTATTTCATGTTCGCCGGGTGTGGCGATAAAGGACGAGCCCGAGGCGGCCTCGGCGATTTCAGCCAGAAGTCCCTGATTGAGTTTGGACAAGACAAGTTGTCCCGATGAATCTTTCTTATAATCGGCGATCGAGCCGTCGGGATTGCGGATCGGTATCGGCTCGCCTTTGGGGGTTCCCACGCCGACCGTGAAAATGCGAAAGTCGTTTTTGTGCTTCCGGGCTGCGCTCACCGCATCCCCTTCCTGATTTTCGCCGTCGGTAAAAATTACGAGCACCTTTTCGGCATCATCTGGCGGAAAACAGGCGCTTGCTTTTTCGATCGCCTTCTCGATGTTGGTTCCCGTATCGGATATTATCCCAACCTTAATTATGCTCAAGAACATCCTGACCGCACTATGATCGACGGTCAACGGGCACTGCACGAAAGCCTGACCGGAAAAAGCGATAAGGCCGAAATTATCGGCGGGAAGTTTCTCCAGCAGCGCCAAGATCTCGCGGCGGGCTTTCTCCAGTCGATTGGGATAAAAGTCGGCCGCCAGCATCGACAGCGAAACATCGAGGGCGATCATTACATGGCTGCCGCTGGTTTTGATTTTGACCAACTCCGAACCATATTGAGGTCGCGCCAGCGCCAAAATCAGCATTCCCATGCCGGACAAAAACAACAGATTTTTCAGCACCCGGCGGGCTGTCGAATAGCCGGCCCCGGCAATGTCGGCGATCTTGGCGCCGCCGAGCAATCTCAATTGCCGACGCACGATAATTCCACCGAGCAGTATTATAAGAACGAAAAACGGAAGCACCAGCAAAAGATAAAGCGCATTTTCGTTAATGAATTTCATGGAATGCTCCGTGCCACCAGATTGCCGATTATAAATTCAGCCGCAAAAAATACGATCGAGGCCATCAAAAACAAACCGTAATGC
>CAZHVC010000038.1:0-9196 GCA_964535765.1 uncultured Ignavibacteria bacterium
ACGAAGAGCAGGATAGCTCGTACAAGCAGAACGATCCCGCCCCTCGCTATAACGCCCGCGACGTCGCCCTGATGCGCGCCCGAATCGAAAAAGCGGTGGTCATTCTCGGTTCGGCGACCCCATCTCTGGAAAGTTACTATAACGCTTTGAAAAACAAGTTCGAGCTGCTGCGGCTGCCGCATAGAGTCTCCGGCGGGCCGATGCCCAAAGCGCTGGCGATTAATCTTAAAACAGCCGAAACGGCCCGCGACATGTGGCCGCTGTCGGAGCCTTTTATCGAGCGCATCTGCCGTCATGTAGCCGATGGCAATCAGGTTATTCTTTTGCTCAACCGGCGCGGTTACTCGGGGATGCTTATCTGCCGCACCTGCGGTCAGGTTACCCTTTGCGGCGATTGTAAAGTTGCCATGACCTATCACCGGTCGGCCTCGTTGATGCTTTGTCACTATTGCGGAGCCGCTCAGCCGCCCCCGACCATTTGCGCCGGCTGCGGCGGCAACGATTTTGATTATCGAAGTCTGGGCACTCAGAAGTTGGAGGAACTTCTACGCGGTATTCTGGGTGAGCGGGGGATTATCCGGATGGACAGCGATACGACCCGACGTAAGGGAGTCGCCGAAAAAATAATCTCGGATTTTGAATCGGGGCAAAATCCAGTGCTTCTGGGAACCAAGATGGTGGCCAAAGGACATCATTTCCCGAAAGTCGGCATGGTCGGGGTGGTGCTTGCCGATGCCGGGCTTCACTTGCCCGATTTCCGGGCTACCGAAAAGGTATTCGCTCTTCTGGTGCAAGCCGCCGGCCGGGCCGGCCGCTCGGCCTACTTCGCCGACGGCGGGGAATTCGTGATTCAATCTTTCGATTCATCGTCTCGGTTGATGGAGCTGGCGGCCGCCCAAGATTACGGATCGTTTTACGAAGTCGAGCTTGAGTACCGCCGGGAACTCGGCTATCCTCCTTTCGGGAAAATAATCAGATGCGTGATCAGCGGAGACGAGGATTCATATACCCGCTGGACTGCCCGCCAATTGGCTAAAGAGATCACCGCCCGCCTGAAAACGGCCAAAGTTCTGGGACCGGCCTCGACAGCCGTGTTCAGAATGGGCGGCAGATTCCATTATCAGATAATGCTTAAGGGGCGGTTTTCCAGTGATTTCAAAAGATGGTTGGCCGATTTCACCAATAATTGGCACATTTCGAGATCAAAAAACGTTTCTATCAAAATCGACGTTGATCCACAGGAGATGATTTGATGATCCGGCCGTTGAAAAGAAAGATCTCACGGCCGATTTCGTTTTTGCGAAACATTTTCCGATAATGTTGATAACAAACTTTGTGCGCTTGCACTAAAAGAACGGAAGGGAATTTAGGCTTGACCTGTTCCGTCGAAATTCTTAACATCTCAATGGAGGATTTTTTTGCTGACACTGGAAGATGTAAAAAAAAATGAAAAAGTCAGAGCCCTAATTGCCAAGGCCGATGAATATCTTGGAATAATCGGCTATACCGAGCATGGTGAACGTCACCATTCCCTGGCAGCCAACATCGCCTATAATATTATGATTCGGCTGGGCAAAGGTGAAAGGCGCGCTCAACTGGCGGCGATAGCCGCCTATCTGCACGATATCGGCAACGTGATAAATCGCGATTATCACGCCCAGACGGCCTCGGTGATGGCCATGCAGATATTAAGCGAGATGGGGATGGACTATCTGGAGCTCATCGAGGTGATCGCCGCCATCGGCAATCACGATGAGCGCGATGGAAAACCGATCTCGGATATCTGCGCCGCCGTGATAATGGCCGATAAGTCGGACGTGCACAAATCCCGTGTGCGCAACCCCGAGTTCATCAAAAGCGATATTCATGATCGGGTTAACTGGGCCGCCAAGTCTTCTTTTTTGCGCGTGGATGAAGTCAAACGCAAGGTGGTTCTCGATATAAATATCGATACCTCGATCTCGTCGGTGATGGAATATTTCGAGATATTCCTTTCCCGAATGGTCGTCTGTCGACGGGCCGCCGAGTTCCTCGGCCTCAAGTTCGAACTCGAAATCAACGGACATAAACTCCTCTGATGGGTGAATCTTCAAGCTACGCCCGCGCCGGCGTGAATATAGATGCCGCCGATAAGCTGAAGGCGAAAATGATGAGCCTTATTCGGGCGACGCACGGCGATTCGGTGGTGGGTTTGCCGGGAGGATTCGGCGGTGTCTATTCCCTCACCGAGCTTACTGGAAGCGACATTCTTTTGGTCGGTTCGGCCGATGGTGTCGGCACCAAATTGAAACTGGCGTTTGCCTCAGGAAAACATGACACTATCGGGCAGGACTTGGTCAATCATCTGGTCAACGATATTTTGTGCTGCGGGGCCCGTCCGTTGTTCTTTTTCGATTATCTCGCCTACGGCCGGATCGCGGAGGATGTCGCTTTGCAGATTATCGACGGGCTGAGCAAGGCCTGCCGACAAAACGGCTTAGCCCTGCTCGGCGGGGAAACGGCCCAGATGCCCGGATTCTATGCCGACGGGGAGTACGACCTGGCCGGATTCATCGTCGGTTACGTATCGCGGAAAAACCTTATCGACGGTTCGCTGATCGCCGAGGGCGACGTGATAGTCGGGCTGTCCGCCGCTGGCCTTCATACCAACGGTTATACGCTGGCCAGAAATGTTTTGCTGGAGAAAGCGGGCTTGAAAAAAGGCGATATTTTGCCCGAGACCGGCAGCGAAATATTTTCCGAGCTGATGACAATCCACCGCTCGTATCTGCCCGCAGTCGGGCCTTTGCTCGAACGGCGCCTCCTGAAAGGGATAGCTCATATCACCGGCGGCGGTTTCGAGGGGAATATATCGAGAATAATTCCGGACGGCTTGACCGCCGAAATCGATGTCCGGTCATGGAAGGTTCCGCCGCTATTTCGGGCCATTCAGAATCGAGGCGAAATTACCGATGAAGAAATGTATCGAGTTTTCAATATGGGGATCGGCATTGTCCTTATCTGCGATCGAAATGACCTGGGAATTGTGATTGATGCCGGTAAGGACACGGGCGCGGTCGTGATCGGATCCTGCAGAAAGGGACTAAAAAAGGTTGAATTGAAACGATGAAAAAGCAGTCGCGCAAATACCGACCAGTTGTCTTGCTTATCATGGACGGTTTCGGTCTGGCCGATTCGGATTATTACAACGCCGTGCGGGCAGCTCGCAAACCCAATTTCGATCGCTATTGGGAACGTTATCCTCATACGACGCTCGGTGCTTCCGGACTTTCGGTCGGTTTGCCAGATGGGCAGATGGGAAATTCGGAAGTCGGTCATCTCAATTTCGGCGCCGGCAGAATTGTCTATCAGGAGGTCACCCGGATCGACAAATCGATAAGCGACGGCGATTTTTTCACCAATCAGGCCTTTCTCAACGCCATAAACCGGGCCAAAGACGGCAACAGATCATTGCATTTGCTCGGCCTTCTCTCGGACGGCTGCGTTCATTCCTCGGAAAAACATCTTTACGCCCTGCTCAAACTTGCCCGCGACAAGCGGCTCGACAGGGTCTATATCCACGCTTTCCTTGACGGCCGCGATACTTCTCCTTTTGCGGGCGTCAATTTCGTGGCCGAGCTTGAACGGCAATGCGCCTCGATCGGCGTCGGCAAATTGGTCACCGTGATCGGGCGCTATTATGCGATGGATAGAGACAAACGTTGGCAACGGACTCAGGTCGCCTACGATCTGCTGTGTGCCGGCAAAGGGGAAATCTCCGACAATTTGGTCGAAACGATCAAGGCTCATTATGACAAAGACAACACGGACGAATTCATGGAGCCGATTATCAAACGGGGAACCGGGCCGCAAACAGGCTTGATTGAAAACGGCGACAGCGTGATTTTCTTCAATTTCCGGGCCGATCGGGCGCGCCAGCTCTGCCGCTCTTTGACCGAGGAAAACTTCGCTTTTTTCCCCCGGCAGCCGAAAGCGATAGTTCACCTGGTTTCGCTGACCCTGTTCGATGTGGATTTGAAAGCTGAGGTCGCATTTCCGCAGCAAAAACTCGATTTGATTTTTCCTCAGATAATTTCGGAACGGGGATTACGCCAGTTGAAAATGGCGGAAACCGAAAAATATCCGCACGTTACTTTCTTTTTCAACGGCGGAGTCGAAAAATCGTATGCCGGCGAAGACAGGGTGATGATCCCTTCGCCGCAGGTGGCCACCTACGACTTGAAACCGGAGATGTCGGCGTTCGAGGTCACCGAAGAAGTGGTCAAGCGGATAGAGTCCGATGCCTACGACGTGATAATCTTGAATTATGCGAATTGCGATATGGTCGGGCATACCGGTGTCTTTGAAGCCGCTGTCAAAGCTGTCGAAGCCGTCGATACCTGTATCGGCAAGGTAATCGAGACTACCCTCTCGAAAGGCGGCCTGGTCATGCTGACGGCCGATCACGGCAACGCCGATATAATGAAGGAACCGGACGGAAAACCGTTTACGGCTCATACCACCTCGCCGGTGCCGTTCATCTTGATCGCCGACGGTATAAAGGTTCGGTTGAGGGAAAAAGGAGTGCTGGCCGACGTCGCTCCCACCATGCTCGAATTTCTCGGTCTGGAAAAGCCGGCGCCGATGAGCGGCCTATCGCTGATCGCCGAATATTATTAAGGAGAGCGCAATTCCCCTCCCCGGTATCGACACCAAAAAAATACTCTGGGCGGTTCTTTCAGCGATTCTGACCGCTCTTGCCTATCCGCCCTATAAATTCGGATTCGTCGCCTATGTATCCTTTATCCCGTTTTTGTATGTTCTCAAGGGAATAAAGGGAAAACAGGCGTTCGGTCTGGGTTATATCTGGGGCTTAGTCTATAACCTGGCGTTGCTCTACGGCGTGTTCTGGGCGACCGTTCCCGGCGCAATCGGGATGTTGGCGGTTATCGCCCTATTGCCGGCGTTCAATGCCTGGTTATTCAGCAAGGTATCGTCCAAGAGCGGCCTGATTGGGATATTGCTCTGGCCGCCGCTTTGGGTGGGATGGGAATATCTGCGGACTCTGACGGAATTGAATTTTCCCTGGGGTGACCTCGGCTATACTCAGGTTTATTACCTACCGCTGATTCAGCCGGCCGAGCTGTTCGGTGTCTATGGTGTTTCCCTGATGGTTTATACGGCTAATGTGATTATATACGCAGCCATTTTCCGGACCGGTCCGCGGAAGCGGTTGAAGATCGGACTGCTCATATCGGCGGTTGCTCTGCCCTTGCTGTTTTATCTGTACGGGCTGTTCCGCCTGCCGGTCGAGGTGGCCCCGGGCGGTTACCGGGTGGCGATCGCCCAGGGGAATATCGGTCCGGACGTCAAATGGGAAAAGGAGGGTGTGCAGTTCAGTTATTCGACCTATCTCGAACTGACGAAGCAGGCCGCCGATTCGGGGGCGCAGCTGGTGATCTGGCCGGAGACGGCGATGCCGTTTTATCTATTGCACGATGCCGATAGGCTCTTTTCCTTGCGGCGGCTTCTCGATTTTTTGAAAATCGATCTGTTGACGGGAGTGCCGCAATATGAAAAAGCAGGCGAAAACGAATATATATATTTCAATTCGGCTGTCCTTCTTTCGCCGGGCATCGATACGGTTCAGCTTTATTCGAAAATAAAATTGGTGCCGGTCAGCGAACGGATTCCGTTTTCCGGGCGGTTCAAAAAGCTGAAAGATATCCATCTGGGCCAGGCCGATTTTTCCTCAGGCAGGGAGATGATCGTTTTTCGAAACCGTGATTACGAATTCGCCACGGTGATCTGTTTCGAATCGGCTTTTCCCGGTTACTGCGCCGAGTTTTGCCGGCGCGGAGCCGATTTTCTGGTCGTGATCACCAACGACATGTGGTTCGGCCCTTCGTCGCTTCCTTATCAGCATGCCCAGATGTCGGTGTTCCGGGCTGTCGAGAACCGCGTGCCGGTCCTGCGCTGCGCCAACACCGGTGTTTCGATGATAATCGACGGCGACGGCAGAATTCTGGCCGAAACCGGGACTTTCGAGAAAGAATTGATTTGTGGCACGATCGCTCCGGTGAAATCGACCAGCTTTTACAATCGCCATGGCGATTGGCTTCCGCGGCTTTGTCTTCTTTTCACGGGAACAATGTTAGGATTTGCCATTTTAAGAAAAGATGGCTATAATAGCTGAAATGCGATTGCCGTTTTTGTCCATCGTTGCGCTTTTCATAGTATTATGTATCGGCGATTCGGCCGAAGCCGGAATCGGCGACTGGCATAACTATACCTACTCCGATAACGGCCAGGCGGCCGCCTCGGACGGCCGGATAATAGTCTGCGGCACAACCGGCGGTCTTATCCGTTATGATACATACACCGGAGAGTTGCGGAAGTATCTCAATTCGGAAGGGCTTGGCGATGTGGTCATAAGGTCGGTGGAGTTCACCGAAACCGGTGATCTTTTCATAGGCGGCGCCAACGGTACTTTGACCAAGATGGATTCCACGGGCGAAATAACTATTTATCAATTTCGCTACACCGGAGAAATCAGATACAATCTTAACGATCTTGCCCAGGATGGAGAAACGTTGTGGGTGGCCACCGACGTAGGAGTCAGCCGGTTTTTGATTAATCACAACGGCGGCGAATTCCAGGATTTCGCCTCGATCCTCGGTCAGATACCGGCGGAAACCGCGGTCAGGGCGGTGCGGGTGCTGGGCGGCAATATTTGGTGCGGAACCGACAGCGGTCTGGCGTTCACGCACACCGCCAACAATCTTCCCCAGAACCCGCAAAGTTGGAAGTCTTATCGCCAAAATCAGGCAGGTTTGACCAACGCCCGTATTTTCTCGATCGCCGGAACGACGGACAGCGTGTTCGCCGGTACGGCCGATGGCGTTTTCAGTTTTCAGGCTGATTCGACGTGGCGGAATATCGGCTTGGTCGGGCAAATTGTTTTCGATCTAGAAATCCATCTCGACACGTTATATGCGGCTACCAATCTTGGTCTGCACCGCCGCCTTGAATCGAGCTGGGAATCGCTTCCGACCGACAGTCTGAAATCAACTCTGGCCAGAGGGATAGCATTCGATGACAGCGGCAGGTTGTGGGCGGCCTTCGACGGCGGTGGACTAGCCGCGCTGACCGGCCCGCACTGGATAACCTATACCGTCACCGGGCCGGCCTCCAACACTATCTACGATATCGCCATCGATTCAAGCGGCGACTTGTGGATGACTCACTTCGGTCCCGGAATTTCCCGTTTCGACGGTGTCCAATGGCAGATATATAATGCCGCTAATTCGGGGCTGCGTTCCAATGGCGCTTATTGCGTGGAATACGACGCCTACAATTCTCTGCTCTGGGCTGGCAGCTGGGGTGATGGGCTCTATTCTTTTGACGGCCAGCAGTGGATAAATTACAATCAAACCAACAGCCCGTTTCAAGGGGTGATCAACGGCCCTTTTTACGTCGCCATACCCGATGTGACATTCGATCGCCAGGGAATCGTCTGGGCGTTGAATCTCGACGGCGTCAGCCCACAGCCGGGAGGGCCGGTACTGGTGATGGCCGGATTCGATCCGGTGGATTCGCTCTGGCAGCCTTATTACGAGAACAGCCAGCAGGTCCCCGACAACGGCGTGTTTGAGATTTTGGCCCAGGGCGACAGTCTGTTTATCGGCGGCCGGGCGGGGGTCTATCTTCTTGACCGCGGCGCCGATCCGTTTTCGACGGCCGACGATGTCTGGGCCGGCCGGATTATCGGCGCTGTCGGCGTATTCGCCATGGCGGTCGTCGAGAATGAAGGATTGTTTGCCGGGGGGTCATTCGGCTTGCTTTATTATAGTTTCGCTTTCAACGATACATTGGTGATCGATCTGCCGGACGGTTACAGGAGCACGGTCAATTCCCTTGAATTAGACGGGATCGGTAACATCTGGGTCGGTTGCGATTCCGGCGTGGTGGTTATGCCGGGCAATTTCAACCGCAACAATCCGAGCTGGATATATACTTTCAAAACCTCCAATTCGCCTTTGTTGTCCAATGCCGTGCGCCATATCGAAATCGACACCCGGACAGGATTGGTGTATATCGGAACCGACGGCGGATTGTCGATTTTCGAATCGGGGATCGCCCGTCCTTCTCTCGATTTGAGCGACATCGCCGTCTATCCCAATCCGGCGAACGTCCGGTTGGGGCAGAACCGAATCTCTTTCCTGCGCGTTCCCGCCGAGTCGCAGATATCGATCTATTCGGCGTCCGGCGATCTGATTAAACGATTCGAATACGGCGGCTCTAACAACTATTGGGATTTGACCAATGAAGCCGGTTTTCCCGTTTCGGCGGGCATCTATTTCATCCACGTCAAAGCCGATAACAATTCCGGAATCGCCAAAGTGGCAGTGATCAGATAGCCTTGCTGCAAATTAAAGCGTCGGTTTCCACAGATCCGGAATTATATCGTCAGGTATTTTCGAAAATTCCTGATTTCGCCGGATCGATATTTTATGATTATGATTTCCTCATGCTTTCGGCGGCGAACCTCGGTCTTGAAGCGCTGCCGTTAACCATATTTGCCGGCGACACGCCGCTGGGAATCGTAAATCTCGCCGTGAAAAGACGCCTGGCCGTAAAAAACTGCACGATTCCCCATCACTTTCAATATTTCGGCCCCATTATTCTCGCCAAACCGCGCGAATGCTGGGCGACGATCGACTCATATCTCAAGCAGCATTTCGATTTGGCGGTTTTTTCTCTGGTTCCGGAAACCGAAAGCGATTTCCTCGGCGATCGCTGGTGTCGCAGAAAACGGTTGACTTTCAGATTGAAGCCGGCCGCTTTCGAGACGCTGCGGAACCGCTGCACCGACGACGTGAAAAATAAACTTAACAAAGCGGCGCGTTCGGAAATAGAAATTCGGACGACAAGCGAATTTCCGAAATCGCTGTATCGGGCCACGTTCGCCAGACGCAAGTTGAGACCGCCTGTCGATGAATTTGTCCTGGAGCGATGGATAGGCAAGCTCGCCGAATTCGGTTTTACCAAAATATTCTTGGCCAGGGTGCAAGGAGCGCCGGCGGCTTTCAGGGTTCAATTGAGATATGGTCGTTTCGCTTATGATTGGTTGGCCGGCTCACTGGAGGAATATCATCGATTAGGCGTGAATCAACTGCTGATGCTTCATATAGGGCAGGATCATTTTCGACAGGGG
>CAZHVC010000039.1:0-9141 GCA_964535765.1 uncultured Ignavibacteria bacterium
CTTTCGAGCATCGCGATCATCGATCCTGCCCGATTTTTATGAATCTTTTTGCCGTCTGGCCGCTGCGGATTTCGGCAGGATTATCGCCTCTAACCGTTGCCGGCCGACCGGCGAATCTGCACTTTTCGCTCAACTGCACGATCGAGGTGGCGGCTTCGTCGATCGCCCTCAGGCGCTTCAAAATCGATGGGTGTGAGTTTTTCATCGTCATTATCAGAAACTGGGCGTTGCCGGCTATTATCGCCAGCCAATTCGAGATCTCGTCGTTGATTATGGAATAAGTATCAGTATTGGCCTGCCTTTTTTTATAATCATCGAGATCGGCCCTGATGGACATCAACTTTTCTTCCGCCTCGCGCAGCTCATTTTCTTTTTTGGCCAGTCTGCTTTCGAAAATCATGCGCTCGACCGAAACCCCGATTTCGATGGCGATGATGCCGCTCAAGTGGAGATCCCGTTGGGTGAACGAATCGGGCTGGTCATGGGCCAGATTGAAGACTCCCACCAGCTCGTCTTTCAATATCATCGGCACAGATAAAAACGATCTGATGCCGGTGCCGCCCATGTTTTTGCGGAGATTATTAAGCAAAATCGGTCTTCTTTCTTTGGCAACCCAAGCGGAAAAACCCATGCCCATCTCAAATTTGACGAAACCTATCAGATCAACCGTGCGTCCGACCGAAGCGGCCTCTTCCAATTTGCCTGTTTCCGGTGACAGAATGTAAAGTGAGGCGGCCCGAAAATCTATTCCCCGACCTATCAGCTTAAGCAGATCTTCATAGGTGCTTCTGCAAGGCGGTGAATTTTGAACCAAATTGCTTATATCGTAAAGCAGGGCCAATTCCTCATCCATCTGGGGTGTCGGAGAATCCTTCCTTGTTCGGGGCACGATGCCTCCTTACCGTATTAGTTTATGTATATATTCTGCTTTTGCATCAAGGCTCCTGCCGCAACCTCGAGAAAAGCAGCCACGCGAATCGGCTGGTAGGCAATATCGGATATTCCCAGCCGTTTCAATTCGTCAACATCATAATCGCTTTCGCCGACAATAGCTACTAAAGGCACGGAGGGTTGCTCTTTTTGCAGTCGTTTTACGATCGATAGCGCCGAATGACCCGGCAAATTCAAATCGACGATTATCAGGTCGAACCCGCCCAGTCGATTGAATTCCGCTGCATTTTCCGGTGTTAAGGCCCGATAAATTTCTCCGCCGAAATAGCGGCCGCATATTTTGGCCATTATCGCCAGAAGAAACTGATCCTTGCTCAACACCATTATCTTGCGCGGGGCGCTGATCGTCGCCGTCTGGATTTTCATTTCCCTTTGATTCCGGCCGCTTACATTCATTGCAGCTCGATATTTTTTATCAATTTATTGACTATCCTGCGGACCAGCTCACGTCTGGCTTCTTTCTCAAGGCAGAGCCGTCGACCATGATTCATAAGCACTCTCGGATCACCGGCTTCGTCGAACAGCAATTGAAAAGTCGGATCGCCTTTCTTACGAATGGTAATGCGATCCTCGTAATACGGACTGCCGTCGCGTTTCAGAGTAACTCTCGATTCGAGCAAATAGCAATTTTGATAACGATTGAAAACAAGCGGTATCGAAAACAGGCGGTAAACCCGCCACTCGTCCCGCATAATGCGGATATCTATATGATACTTGCTTGAAATCGAATCGGGGCGATAGTCGAAAACAATTGTCTGATCCGGCTGATAGCCGTTCGGGAAATAAACACCGGTCAACTTGCTTTCCAGCTCGCTCTGCATTAAATAAGCCAGATTTTCTGAATGCGTTTGCGGCCGGGATGCCGGGGTCTCGTCAGGTATTAGCCCGGCCAGAGCGTCCGTTCGGATCACCATCGACGATTGCGTCAATACGATTATCCCGCATATCGCCGCTGCCAGTCGAGGGGCATTCATTTTTATTCCCGAGAAGTCCGCCCTCTTTTGCGAATTATCTGTTCTTTGTAAATAAACCCTACCAGTTGCTTCTCGAGCTCGTCATCGAAATAGGTGGCGAATGGCGGAAGGAATTGCGCCATGTGCCAATGCGAGGCTTCTCTCATTTGCTCCCTGGTTAAAAATTCTATCCCGACCAGATATTCGTCCCCGTGCGCATCGACACGTTTGACCACCCCGATTATGTTTTCGAGATCTTTTCCAGGCTTAAGCTTGAAGTTCAGCAAAAGATAATCGCCTTCTTTCAATTTCCTGGAAGCGCTCAGCAGAACCCCGCCCGCGGAAAGATTCAACAATTGGCCGTGGTATGATCCGCCGGTGAAACTATCGGTCGGTGCATTCAAATCTATCACCGAGAACTTGACGTCGAAACTGATATCAAGCCGCACGAATTTACGCCTTTGTATTCGGGAAAGAGACCCGATCGGCTTGATCGTCGTCAGATTTTCCCGGCCGGCGTCTATTTCGATTATCCGGGCTTTGAATAGGTAACTGGCATCGTCATGATTGAACACTACTTCCACAACATCGCCCGGCTGGAGATCGCGCTTACCGGACAATTTCACCGGACATTCGACCTGAAACCTGTCTTTTACGATATTTTCGACTCTGGTGATGAACTCGGATTTGCCTTGCGAATCGGCCAGTCTTAATTCGAGCCGTTCCCATAACTTTATCCGGTTAATCGGCTCAGTCTTCAATTCGGTCTTTTTCATACCGCTACTTCCTCTTTTCCTTTAATGCTTTTTCTGGCCTGGTCCATCGCCATCTCCAGAAGTCTTTTCGCGTAGGCAATCGAGGATGAATCACCTTTTTTGCCGTGTACAAATTCCCTGCCGCTGCGGATCACGATGTTGAAATACTCCATGGCGGTTGAATGATCACCGGTCCTTCTGGATAATTCGGCGATGAGATATGCCGCTTGAAGCTGGCCGATTCCCGTCGTGACCTTGTCGCCGGACTCATAGGCCTGCTTATAATAATCCCGGGCGCGTTCGAGCGCCTCCGCCTCGTTCAAGGGCGTTTCGCTCCACTTCAATTTCGCCTGCTGCAAGAAATCGGTAAAAGTCCTAAATTCGAAAAATCCGTATTCGCCCGAGCCGGTCGAATCGGAGGCGAGCGCCTGCTTGGCATGGATCAATGCCCGGGATAATTCGCCGGCCGCCTCGATTGCGGTGTCCAGTGATTTCCTTATCTTCTCGATATGCTCTCCAAAGGCATTTTTCAATTCGGCGGCCGATTGCAATTGGGCTAAAGCGATATCGAAGTCGCGGCCCAACCCGCTTCCGAAGTCGTCTATTCTCGCCTTATTATCACCGAGTGATTTGCCGATGCCGATAACGGCCTCTGCTTGGCGGGCAAGAAATCCGCCGGCCCCCTCGCTGGAATCGGCCGCCGAAAGATTGTGCGTGCGGAAAAGCCAACCGATCCGAATGAAATACCTGCCGATATTCAATTTCGATGGCCGATCAAGGCACTTCTCATCGAAAATGCCAAGGATGAACTTGATGATCGCCGCTTCAGTGGGATATCGGTTTTCGTCAAGGTGACTGCCGAGAAACTTCACCAAGCCATCGTCGTTGAGATAATCGGCAAGATGCTTTTCCTGGATTGCTTTCAGCCGATAAGCTTTGAACGAAGAATCTTTCTGCCAGTTTTTGAAATCATTGTCCAGCTCATGGGTATAATAGCATTTGCGACAGGTCAACATGAAAAACAACAGGGGGTCGAATTTTTGATAGGCCGGATTCTGCCAAACGCGTCCGGTTGGACAAAAATCGGTATCGCGTCCGCTTTCGGTGTAGGCCCCGTTCCTGATATTGGCATACTCGTTTACCGTCTTGCATACGGGGCATTCGAGCTGAGAATAATATAACGGTTCCTGAACTTTTGCCATATGCTCTCGTTTCTATTGGCGAAGCCGTTTCTTAATCAGACTATCGGCAACATCGAATTTTTCTGCACTCTTGAAAATTCATGAGGCGGCGGTGAGATTGGAAACGCGGCTTGAGCCGAGTTTTTCGGAAGCCACCAGCAACTCCATTTCCGAGCGGGAAATGCCGAGCTTGCGGGATATATTACGCGGATCTTCACCGCGTCTCAGCAACGACAGCGCCTTCTTTTCCTTGTCGACCGCGTTATCGTTTTCGAGGCCGTAGCTCCGGATTCCGGCCGTCACCGGATCGGCAATTGCGGGTTCCCGCAGCCGCTCGAGTTTGTCGGTGATATTGGAAAGGCGATTTAAGGATTGATTTATCAAATTCAGGTTATCGTGCGCTTCCGCGGTTTGAAATCGCTCGATTTTCTGGATTTTGATAAACAGCATTGCTAACAGCGCCAAATTGATCATGCCGGTCAAAATGATCACAACTCCGCTGAACGAATTCATAAAACCTCCTATGCTATGAAATCTATTTTCTGATTTGCCGGCTCTTCACCGTCGGCTTTGTTCTTTTTCTTTCGGCCGGCTTTTTTCTGGTCGGGGTTCCTTTTCTTTTTGTCAGTTTCTTTATGGATGATGATTTTGTCTGCCTGTTCGAGATTGCTCACGCTTCTGATATTCTGGGCAACTTTTCTGGCCAATTCCTGGACAAACTGCTTTTGTGACTCCTCGGGAGCCGATTTGTGCAATTGTTGCACCTGTTCCAGTATTTTCGTCTTGGAAAGATTGTCCTGCAAATCGACCGGCCTGACCATGAATTCCTCCCGGTCCGAAGAAACCGATATTTATCCGCTTAAAGCCCGAACCTCTCGCGAATCATGGATCTGAGGCGAAGAACCGCTTTGGTGTGAATCTGCGACACCCGTGATTCCGAGATAAGCATCACTTCGCCGATTTCCTTGAGAGTTAGCTCTTCGTAATAGTAAAGCGCCACCACCAGACGTTCCTGCTCGGTCAATACCGAAATCGAATTGACCAGAAACGCTCGTAATTCGTTCCGCTCGAGATCGGAGAGGACGTTATTGAACGCCGCGTTTTCTATCGTTTCGATTCGGGGAACCTGGCGGTTGTCGTCTTCCCGGCTGATAAGTTCGTCGAGAGACAACAGGGTGGTGGTAGAAACCTCGCCCATGGCCGATAGCAAGTCATCCGCCGTCATATTCAAATGTTTGGCCAGCTCTGAATCGGAGGGCGATCGACCAAGCTCATTCTCGAGTTTGGTAACCGCTTTTTCGATTTCCCGCGATTTCGCCCGGGTGGAACGCGGCACCCAGTCGAGGGCGCGCAGCTCATCGAGAATCGCTCCTCTGATACGGGGAACCGCATACGTCTCGAATTTCACGCCCCTTCCGGGATCAAAGTTGTTGAACGCCTCTATCAGTCCGATCACGCCGGTATTGACTAGGTCGTTCAACTCGACCGATTTGGGAAAGCCGAGTGCCATCCGGCTGGCGACGTTTTTTACCAGAGGCAGGTATTGTTTCAGCAACTTGTCCCGGGTATCAGGATCAAGATTGCGTTTATAGCGTTCCCAAACTACCTGGTTCGTCATAGCCTTATTCGGAGCCGCCGCTCCTTTGCTCTTCATTACCGTTTTATCGACCGCCACGGCTTAACCTCCCATGGCTATTGTTGATTTTTCATTCACTGTTGCATTTTGAAACGGCTTAACGGGAATCAATTTTTCGCCGAGCCTTCGGATATCAGCCAGAGCCTTCGAATCGGGATAGCCGAGCGTCAGCACCGTTTGTTCAGCCACCGATTCCACCAACTGCTCATCGCTCCTTATTGCACCCAGATCGTCGATCACACAACCGAGAAACCTTTTGGTCATTATGTCGAAACGGGTTTTCAGCGATGCTCCTTCCTCAAGCGATGAGACCTGGTTGAATACGATTCCGGTTCTACCAACCAGACCTTGTGCATGCAAGGATCTGACCAATAGATAGCTACCGGCAATCGAAGTAGGCTCCGGGGTAGCGACAATGACTATGGATTCGGATAGTTTCGCCAGAGCTGCCGAAACCGCATTTATTCCGGTCGGCGTGTCGAATACCACGCAATCTTTGCCGCAGGCGGCTCGCAAAATCTCCTTTAGAATGCCGTTGACGCTGAAATCGGGAGCCAAAAATCCGTGCTTGCGATAATTCGACACCGCTATTCCGGCGGTTTTGGCGATTTCGAACGAATTTATCAACGAGGCGACCGAGTTGGCCGGGCCGATATTGGCCAGATTTATCGAATCTCCGCCGGCGGCGTCAAATAGAAGGGTTTTCAGGTTTCGTTCGGCCAGGGTCAAAACCAGATTCAAGGCTATTACAGACTTGCCGACTCCGCCCTTGCCGGAGACGATGCTGATTCCGGCGATGTTTTCTACTGCCATAAGCCAACCACTTCCGTCTGCCATGTCGGTCTGGTCTCGGGTTCCCGGGTTTCGTCAAGTACGGTTTCGACCAGCAATTCCGACGATGCCGGCAGGAACTGCCCCGGTATTTCTCTCGAGCGGCTCACGAACGACAGTTTTTTGCCCGATTTGATCGAGGCGGTGATCACCCCTCCAGCCGAGAATGTTTCATCGAGTTTGGTTATCAGGATTTTATCCAGATTGAAATCGGCGAAGGACTCGAACATGGCGAAAATGTCGGCGGCCGGCGTATTCGCCGCCAGAACGAGATGGATTTCGTGCGGTCTGGCCGCTCGCACCAAGGCCAGTAATTCGCCGACATCGTTGCGATCCCGCGGATTGACACCCGGAGTATCAACCAGAATCAATCCATCTTGCTGGGATTTGATCGCCATCGACAGTTCGTCGCCGCTATAGACAATGGCGCAAGGGCAACTGAGAATCCGACAATACGACTTGATCTGATGTCCCGAATCCGCTCGGAAATTATCGGCAGAGACGATGGCCAGGCGGGAACCATGCTGCACCTTGTGATTCATGGCCAGCTTGGCCAGCGCCGACGTTTTTCCCGAGCCTGTCGGCCCGATGAACATCAAAACGGTCGGGCCGGTGGGATAAAGACTGATCCCTTCCGGGGCCGGCAGCAGCGATTTCAGGCGTTCTTTCAGCAGCCGAAGCAACTCCGGCCGCTTCAGATTCAAGATGTTGTCGGCCGTGGAGACGCCGGAAATCAATTCAAGCACGAAATCCTCGGGAAAATTCCGGGCGACCAGAAAGCGGCCGAGATCGAGCAGTTCGGCGGGTAGATTGCCGAAGAAAGTTGCCGGCCGCCCTTTCCAATCGCTGATCGACGATTTGATTTCGGCGATTTCCTGCAAGATCCGTTCAAGCAGTTCCGAGGGGAGTTTCGGATCGCTTTTGTCCGGCTGTTGCTGCGAGATCTCCGCTTGAGCGGCAGCCGCCGGACCGACCGGAGCCCCCTCAAGGCGTGATCTGGCATCTTGCTCGATGGCGGCTGTCACCTCGACACATTTATCCGGCGAATCCCCCGGCGAATTTCCCCGGCGATTCATCCGCGTTTTGAGAATGACCGCCTGATCCCCGAGTTCTTTTTTGACTTTGCCGAGGGCTTCGGCCATCGTCGGCGCCACGAATTTTTTGATAATCATTGCAACCTCACTATTTTGATGCTTTCGATTTCGATTTCCGGCAGAACCTCATTGAAGGATATGACCGCCAGATTCGGAGCCACGGGCTTCACGAAACGGCGGAACACCAGTCTGATATTCGGCGAAACAAGCAGCAGCGGCGAATATCCTTGAACCTGCATCTCCTCGACTGCATGCTTGATCGCATCATATAATTTCTGAGCCATTTCTGGAGGCAAAGTCAGCACGAGACCGTGCTTGGTCGATTGAACCGAAGCGGCGATTTTCGATTCCAATTCTGGGTCAAGAGTCATCACCGTCAACCCGCCGATCGAATTCAGATGCATTTTGGTGATCGTTCGGCTGAGCCTATGCCTGACATATTCGGAAAGGATATCAGGCTCTTTGGTCGTGGATGCGAAATCAGCAAGTGTTTCGAGTATAAGCGGCAGGTCGCGAATCGGAATTCTCTCTTCCAGCAGATTCTGGAGAACTTTTTGGACCACACCGACCCCTACCAAAGCCGGCACGACCTCCTCGACGAGCGCTTTATGTTCCTTTTTGATATTTTCGATCAGATTGGCGGTCTCCTGCCGAGTGAGTATTTCGGCGGCATGTCCTTTGATCACTTCGGTCAGATGAGTCGCCAGCACGGCGGCCGGCTCGACCACCGTATAGCCGCGGGATTCAGCCAGTGATTTGAGATTGTCGCCGATCCATTTTGCTCTCAATCCGAAAGCCGGTTCATTTACATCGGGTCCTTCGACCGGTTCGGCCACATAGCCGGGATCTATCGCCAAGAATTGACCCGGGAACAGCTCGGAACCGGCCACTCGGTGACCGCGGATCTTGATTTGATATTCGTTGGGCTTAAGCAAGATATTGTCGCGGATTCGGATCGGTGGCACAAGCAGCCCGATCTCCTGAGCGATCTGCCGCCTTATCATGGCGATACGCTCGAGCAGATCATTACCTTGTGAAACATCAACCAAGGTGATTAGAGCATACCCGATTTCGATTTCCATCGGATCAACTTTCAGATACTCCTCCATCCGCTCGGCGGGGGGTATTTCCTTCTTTTCTTCCGTAACTTCAGCGGCAGCCAATTTCATCTTGCGCGAACGCATGATATTGTAGGCGACCGCCCCGGTGACCGCTCCCAGCAGCATGAACGGCAAAGTGGGCATCCCCGGCACCAAACCGAAAACAAACAGAATCCCCGAGGCGATCATTATCGCCCTCGGCTGGAAAGTAATCTGACGGGTCAGGTCTTTGCCCAGATTGGAATCGGAAGCCGCCCGGGTGACGATTATGCCGGCGGCCGTGGAAACCACCAGGGCGGGAATCTGAGTAACCAGGCCATCGCCAACCGACAGTAGAGTATAGGTCGTCAGAGCCTCACTGACCGATAATCCCCGCTGGACGACTCCGATCAGAATGCCGCCGACGACGTTTATGATAGTGATGAGAATTCCCGCGATAGCATCACCGCGGACGAATTTCGAAGCGCCGTCCATCGCTCCATAAAAATCAGCTTCCTGTCCGATCTCGGTTCTGCGTTTTCTCGCCTGATCCTCAGTGATGAGCCCGGCATTCAGGTCGGCATCGATAGCCATCTGTTTGCCGGGCATCGCATCAAGGGTGAATCTGGCGGCGACTTCGGCGATGCGGCCGGCGCCTTTC